>JBKPDA010000096.1:0-6647 GCA_046727635.1 Actinomycetota bacterium
ATGACGGCGGTTCCACTCGCGGCCGGCCATGCGCTGCCGCCGGGCTCCACCGCGGCGTTCGCGCTCACTCAGACAGCGGGCCTCACGGCGATCGGGCTGGCCACGTCGGTCGCGCTGCTGTCAGCGCTTTGCGACCTGCGCCGCCCAGTCACGCTCGTCCGCGCACTGGCTACACCGTAATCGCGAGCTCGCGCTGCGGCGGCTGCTCGATCCCCGACTGCAGGACCGCAACCACCGACGGGTCGAACTGGGTGCCGGCGCAGCGCGCGACCTCCTCCACCGCCGCCTCGATCGAAGTGCCAGGCCGGTAGGGCCGGTCGGTGGTGAGGGCGCCGATGGCGTCGCAGGCGGACACGACGCGGCTGGCGAGCGGGATGCGCTCGCCGGCGAGACCGTCGGGGTAGCCCCCGCCGTCCCAGCGCTCGTGGTGGGCGCGCACCAACGGCGCCACGGCCTCGAGGCCGGGCACGCCGGACACGATTTCGAAGCCCCATACCGGATGCATGAGGATCACCTCGCGCTCCTCGTCGGTGAGCTCGCGGGGCGCGTGCAGGATCTCCTTCGGCACCCGCATCTTCCCCACGTCATGGAGCGCCGCGGTGAGCTCGAGCTCGTACGCGGCCACGCGGTCGAGGCCCAGCTGCTCCCCCACCCAGCGGGCCAGCTCCACCACGTCGTCGGCGTGCTCGCTGGTGTACGGGTCGGCGCGCCGCACCGCCTCGAGCAGCAGCCGCACCTCGGCGTTCGTGTCGGCCGTTGTGAGCTCTCGCCGTCGCCGGTGTTCCAGCGCGATGGCCGCCAGCTCGCCCAGCTCCGCGAGGAGGTCGAGCTCGGAGCGGCGGATGCGCGGCGCGACGCTGCGGCTGCGCACCGACAGCGCCCCGCGGACGGCGCCGTGCCAGGCGACCGGCGTGGCCGCCGCGGCGCCGCCGCCAAGCCCCATGTCGAAGCTGGTGGGGCGAGCAAAGCGGCCCCCCGGCGCTGCCGCGGGCTGTCCCTCCGCGATGGCCTGGAGGGCGAGCTCGTGGCCCTCCGGCAGCCCCTCGCCCAGCACCTCCGGACCGAGCCCGTACTGCGCCACCACCATCCCGCCTGAGCGCACGCCCTTGCCGCGGACGACGAGGCAGACCTCCTCGGCGCCCAGCAGGGTGGCGGTCTGTAGCACGACGCGGTCGAGCGCCAGCGCGCCGTACGCGTGCTCGATCCGCTTCGGCGCTCCCGGCACCGGCGGCGGCTCCATCAGCGTCTCGGTGACGAGGCGGACCGGCGCCCCGGCATCGCCCCCGGGCGGGCTGAGCCACTTGTCGGAGACGCTCGCGGCCCGCAGGACCGGCAGGGCGACGATGTAGGTCACGAGCGCCAGGGCGAACCAGCCGGCGCCCACCATCAGCACGATATGGAGCACGTTCGCTACTTGCCCCCGAGGAAGCGCAGCAGGATCTTCGGGAGCGCGCTGCCGTCGTTCGGAAGCGCTCCGACCTCGCTACTGGCGAAGGCCATGAAGTTCCCGTGCGAGCTGATCGCAGGGTCCGTGCTCGGCCCGTTGAACGACCCCTTCGCGCCTGGCCGCGACTCGCGTGACACGTTTCCGGCTCCGCGCTTCTTCACGGGCGCGTTCCAGAGGTAGATGTCGCGGATCGAGCCGTTCGGGTCGATGTCGCGGATCGAGTACGACGGCCTTAGGTTCGTGGCCGCCGAATCGAACGCGATGAACTGGCCGCTGCCCGAGATCACCGGGTCGTTGCTCGGGCCGTTGCCCTGCGCCCTCACGCCGGCGGAATAGCTCGCCATCTCCATCTTGTCGTCGGTGGGCGCGTCGTGGGTCATCGTGCGCCGGAAGACGTCGCTCACCGGCCCGTTCTCGTCGTGCGAGACCCCGCGACAGAGGTCGGTGCAGAGGTTCGTGGAGGTCGACTCGAACGCGACGTAGTCGCCGTTGTCGCTCACCGACGGGTGCGCGCTCACGCCGTTGCCTGCGCCGTGAGCGCCGGCGCTCACGAGGCGCTCGCCGCCGCGCTGCACCACCTTCGGGTGGCCGCGGCCCGTGACCTTCTGGAAGGCCTGGTAGTAGACCTGTGCGCCGCGAACGTAGGCCACGCCCTTGCCGTCTGTCTCCTGATCCGGCTGGGTGCCCTGGCCGATGTTGTAGGTGCGCCCGGCTTCGAGGTCGCGCAGGAACACGGTGCCAGCCACGTCGTAGGTCACGAGCTCGCAGGCGCCATCGATCACGGGGTCGGTGGCGCCGTCCTGCCCCACGCTCACCAGCGTCGTGCGCCCCGAGCGCAGGTTGTGCACGTACACGTTCGACGCACCCGAGGTTGCGCCGGGCGCAAGGTTCGTCGAGTTCGACTGGAAGGCGACACAGTGCGGCGAGTGGTTCGTGTCGCCGTCCAGGGAGGGAGTGCTGCTGTCGCCGTTGCCCTCCTGGCCGCCGCTGTTCACGCTGACTCGCTGCAGCGAGCCGCCTAGCGCATCGGGTGACGCACCGCGTCGCAGGACGAACACGTCCTGGCGGCCGTTGGTGTCCCCGGGGACGAGGTTCGACGCGAGGCTGGTGAACGCGTAGTAGGTCACGCGCCGGCCGTCCTGCGAGAACGATCCACCCCTGCTCGGCCCGTTGGCGTCGCGGCTGATCACGGCGGTCGCACGGGTGCCATGGACGGCCGCGACGGCGACTCCAGTTGCCGTTGCTACGGCGAGGGACACGACCACGACGCCCGCAAGGCTGCGATTACCCATCTGGCCCTCCTCGCACTGGCGGCAACGCTGTGCCCCTGCACCGCGACTGCCGTGCGACTTGTCAGGCCGTATTTCCCGCCCCAGACCAGGGCTGACAGCCGTGTCTCAAAATGCACGAGCTCTGAGTCCAGAGCGCGCTAAAGGTTGGCGCGTTCGCGCTACGCGGCGGCTACTTCGGGCTCCCGCGCCGGGCCGCAGAAGGTGATCTGCTCATAGAGCGCGTCGGCTTCGGCGCTCGTCATTCGCCCGGAGCCGACCAGGAGGGAGAGCCCGATCGCCGCCTTCATCCGGAGCGATCGAACCTCGTCGTCCTCGCCGGCGCGGGCGAGCAGCAGGCCCTCCGCGCAGTCGTCGAACAGCAACCGCTCCTCGGGACAGAGCTCGATCTCGGTGGCGAGCACTCCCAGCTTCGTACGCACTCGCCGATAGGCGCTGTAGCGACGGTCGGTCACTGATGCTTCTCCCTGGCCCCGGTTGCCCGAGTTGCCGAGCTCTAAACGGCGGAGATCAGCTCGCTGCAGTCGCCTCGGCGGCGGGCTCTGTACCACGCCATGCACCAACCGTCCGGCGCAGCTGGAAGTACGCGAGAGCTCCGGGCAGCGTCGGCAGCCAGAACGACAGCGCTCGGTACGTGAGCACGGCGAGTACGGCCGTACCGCCGTTCACGCCGAAGCCGATGAAGCAGCCGATCATCCCGCCCTCCACCCCGCCAATGCCGCCCGGGATCGGGATGACGTTGGCGAGCGTGCCGACGAAGTACGCCATCACCACCACCGCGATCGGTGGGGAACCGCCGTACGCCCTGAACGCCGTCCACAGCGTGGCGATGTCGAAGGCCCAGTAGGCGATCGCGCCGAGCAACTCGGGCCGCGGGCGGCGCACCAGTTGCAGCGCCGTGACCATGCCGTCGTGGATCGTGTTCGGAATCGTCGACGCGCGCTCGAGGAAGCGCCGCAGGCGGTGCGAGTCGCGCGCGAGCCGCGTCAACCAATGGCTGATGTCGTCCGGCAGTGCGCGGAACGCGAGCGCAAGCACGATCACGCCGGCGCCGAACGCCGCGGGCACGAGGGTGAGGCCGGTCGGGGCGGGACCGGGGAACAGCCCGGTGGCCAGGCCCACGCCGAAGACCACGAGGCTGCCCATGTAAACGGCGTAGAGCAGGATCTCGAAGCTGGCCAGGCGGCGGGCGACCGTTCGGCCGCTCAGGCCGGAGGCCCGTAGCGCCCACGCCGTGAGCGCCACGCCGCCGGCGCCGGCCGCCGCGAAGAGCTTCGTGGCCACCAGTCCCGCCATCGTGATCTCGTAGCTGGCCCTCCAGCCGATCCGTACTCCGTGGCACGAGAAGACGATCTTGAACGCTGCGATGTAGCCGCCGATCGACACGGCCTCGAGGAGAACCCCGAGCGCAAGCCAGCTCTTGTCGCCGCGCTCGATCCGTTTCACCGTGTCGCCGAAGCCCGCGATCTGCGGCAGCACGGCGAAGATGAACACGGTCGCGGCGACTGCAGCGAGCAGCACGAGAAACACGCGCGGGTGATCGCGCACGTAGTCGACAAACCTCCGCTCCTCCGGCGCGCTGAGGTCCTGGGGCGGGGTGGGCGCCTCAGGCTCCTGGCCCCCGAACCGATCGCGACCGAAGCAGTCGCGCCGCTCGTCCTCGATCCGAACGTCGCTTTCCGTGGGCGTCTTCATCGTGTTAACTTTCCGACAGTTAGTTCTGGATCGGAGGAGGGAGAGTGCGTCTTACAAGGTCGAGCGTAGCTGTGCTCGCGGTTGGGCTCGTGGTCGGCGTAGCCGCGCCCGCGGCTTGGGCCGGCGTGCCGGCCCCGCTTTCGCAAGAGCACTCGCGAGTGAACATCTCCTCCGCCCTCGGGAGCGGCGTCTTTGGGAAGTGGCGGGTGGATCAGTTCGGGCTGCCCAGCTACCGCTACACGCTCGACGAGCTCACCGATCCACGCGCACCTCAGGCGGAGCTCGCGGGCAGCCGGGACGCATGGCATCAGCTGGGCAACGACCACATAGTGGCGAACGCATACAACCACGGCTACGTCCAGCTCTGGAGCCAAGACCGCCGCTACCAGTGGGCGAACCGCTACGACGCGGCGGCCGGTCACTACGCGGGCGGCTACGGCTACTTGCGCAGCGGCGGGAAGACCGTCAGCACGCTGTACGACGACCGGCCCCAGGGCTCCCGCGCGCAGCGCGACTTCGGCGTCGGCTACTTCCACCGAGCCACTGCCGGCGACGGCTTTGCGATCGACGAGTACGTCTACGCGCCCTTCGGCGACGACCCGCTTCTGCTCCACGACGTGACGATCCGCAACGACTCGTCGCACAGCCGCAAGGCCTCCTGGTTCGAGTACTGGGACGTGAACCCGTACGACCAGGCGACGAAGACCGGCATCGCGGTCGGCGCTCCGCAGTACTCGGCCGCGACGCACACGCTCTCGGTGGCCCAGCTGGCGACGGCCACTGACACCAACCCGCTCTCGATCTTCGCGGCCGCGCTGCGCGGGCCGGTGAGCGGCTACACCACGAGCGCGACCGGCTTCTTCGGCGCCGGCGACCGCGCGGCCCCGGCCGCCGTGAGCGCCGACAGCCTGGACAACTCGCTGGCCGGTGGTCTGTTCGCCTTCAGGGCGCCAGTGACGATCCCCGCGCACGGCTCGGTGACGCTCCGCTACGCCTACGGCGCCGCGCACGCCGCAGTTATCCCGGGGCTCGTTAGGCGCTACCGCGCTCGCTCGGCGCCGCTGGCTGCCAGCGAGGCCGCGTGGCGGAAGTGGCTGCCCCAGATCTCGCTCGGCAGCGGCCGCTCGTGGCTCTCGCGCGAGCTGCAGTGGGACGCCTACACGCTGCGTTCCGGCGCCACCTACGAGGAGTGCCGTGGCGCGCACATCATCTCCCAGGGCGGCTACTACCAGTACGACTTCGGCTTCCAGGGCGCGTTCCGCGATCCGCTCCAGCACATGCTGCCGATCATCTACGCGGACCCGTCGCTGGCCCGCGACGTGTTGCTCTACTCGGCGCAGGAGCAGCCGCACGTGGGCGGGCAGATCCCTTACGCCATGTCCGAGCTGTGCAAGCCCGACGAGCTGGGACAGTCGGACGACCTCGACCTGTGGCTGTTGTGGGCCGCGGCCGAGTACGGCCTCGGCACGCGCGACCTGCCGCTGTTCGACCGCCCGGTGTCGTTTGCCGACGGCACGAGCGGGACCCTGTGGGCGCACCTCAAGCTTGCGTATCAGCACCAGGAGTCGCTGCTCGGTCCGCACGGCGGCTACCTGTCCGGCACCGCCGGCGACTGGTCCGACTTCTCCACCACCTACCTGCAGATGAGCGAGTCGACGCTCGTGTCCGCCCAGCTGGCGTACGTGTACCCGAGGCTGGCGGAGCTGGCGGACGCCCGCGGCGACAAGGCGTTCGGGGCGCAGCTGCGCCAGAGCGGCGCTCGCGACCTGGCCACCACGCGCGCGCAGCTGACGAGCGCCGGCTGGTACTCGCGCGGTTACACCGCCGCCGGACGCCAGATTGGCTCGGGAGCGATCTTCGGCGAGCCGCAGCCATGGGCGATGCTCGCCGGCGCGCCGAGCCCGAGCCAGGCCGCCACGCTCGTCGCCAAGATCCGGCGCTTCCTCACCGGCGTGAGCGCGCCCGCTCAGATCCACGGGCCGGCGCGGATCGGCTCGTCGCAGTCACCCGCGTCGAACGACCCCGAGGTCACGGAGCGCAGCCAGCCGGTGAGCACGTCGACGGGCGACAACAGCGCCGTGTTCGTGGGCGGCTCGTGGTACGCGGTGAACGGGTGGCTCACTTGGGCGCTCGGCTCGCTCGGCGGAACGGTGCCGAACGCGCGCGAGTACGCGTTCGACGAGCTTCAGCGCAACACGCTCGCCGCGCACGCGCGC
>JBKPDA010000097.1:0-9162 GCA_046727635.1 Actinomycetota bacterium
GGTCGAGACGTACGGCACCGAGCGCATCTCGCGCTCGCAGATCACACAGCTGATCCACGAGCACTTCGACCTGCGCCCCGGCGCCTTCCGCCAGTACCTCGACCTGCACCGTCCGATCTACCAGAAGACAGCGGCCTACGGCCACTTCGGCCGCGAGGACCACGACTTCACGTGGGAGAAGACGGACAAGGCGGCGGCGCTGCGCGAGGCGGCCGGGCTGGACACGCGCGAGGCGGCGCAGCAGCAGGCCTAGGGCGGTGGCCCGACCGGCGGGCCTCCGCGTCGGGGGTGTTTGACGTTAGGACTCACTACGGATCCTAAGGTCGATCACGCCGGCCGTGACGGTGACGGTGGCGTGTCCCGGTAGTCCCGCCGTCCGCATACCGTGGCGAACGTGATCGCCAACGTCGAGCCGCTCCGCGAGGAATGCCACGATCACCGCGGTGACCACTGCTGTGCCCGGCGAACGCGGTTACGCCATCGGCGTCGGCCGCAATTTGCGAGAAATACGCAGCGAAATTTGCGGAAGAAGCGTTGACAGGGCCGCGGAGCATGTTCATACCTCAAATGAGTGGAGCGACCGCAGTAAGGTCACGCCTCAGGTGAAGGAGCGTCGCCTTGGCCCCGTAGTCGATGCGTCCCGAGATGGTCAGCGTGGAGCGCGCCACTGGCGCCGATGGGCAAGCCTGCCGAGCCTCAGGCCCGGATCCTCGTACGGCTCGGCTTGGGACGATCTTCCTGGCGCTTGCGCTCGCGCTGGCCGTTCTCGCCTTCACCGCCGTAGATGCGCCCGCTGGGACCACGGCGACGCGTCCCGCTCCCACCACCGGGACGACTCCAACGACTACGACGACGTCGAGCCCGACGGGCTCGACCGCCACCGTGACTTCGGGCAAACCCGGCACGACCTCGGGCTCGACCACCACGACCTCGGGCTCGACCACGACGACCTCGGGCTCGACCACCACAACCGCGAGCCCCACGGGCCAGGTGGCGTCCGGCCCGGGAGACACCGCGACGTCTCCAACGACCGGCACGACCTCTGGCGACACGGTGACCTCCGGCGCGACCGAAACGACCTCGGGTGCGACCGCCCCGGCGTGCGGGTCGACGGCTACGACCTCAGATAGGGGCGGGCTCGTGCCGTCGGGCAATACGTCCAGTGCGACCGGTCCGGCCGACTGCGGCGTGCTCGACACCTCCGGGGGCCCGGCGAACACTGCCCCGGCCGCCGTGACCGAGCCGACGTCCGCCACGGCGGTCGACTCCAGCACGGGCCCGCCCACTGGCATAAACGATCGCACGGCCATCCAAGCGCCGGCCCCTCCGCCGTCCGAGCGCCTGGCTTGGATGCCCACACCCTCGCGGTCATCTGCCGGCGGGCTCGCCGACCTGCGATCGACCCTGAAACCATCGCCCCGTCGCAGCAGTAGGCCGCCGCTGGCTCCTCGGGCACCACCAGCTGCCCGCTCTCCGTTGGACCCGTCGGAGCCGACCCCGCTCAGACTTGCCACCGTCACCGACGCGCACGTAGCGCATGCGGCGGAGGCGACCAGCCGGCCGACCGACCCGAGCAGCGGTCGTCGCGACCACCCGGGATCGCCCCGGGTGTCTCCGGTCGGCGGGGCTGCAGGAGCCGGACCAGCGCCCGGTGGGGGCGGCGGGGCGTCAGGCAGCGTGCTCGCAATATTGACGTCGGCCATACGGGTTATCGGGTCCCCGCTGCTCGAGCGCGTCCCATCGGGCGCCGCCAACCCCCCGCCCGCGCTCTTCGCTTCGCTCCTCGAGCCGCCCGGCTGACTCCGCCGCGGGATCAGCTCGGGCTCGCCGGATGCCGCAACGCGTCCGGCGACGAAACCGCTCAAGGAGGAGACAGCAATGCAATTCAGAGCACATGCGGCCGACCGCCTCATAGGGGCTCTCATCGGCACCTTCCTGCTGGCGGGGCTGCTCGCAGCGCCGCAGGCAGCCGCCGATGCGCAGACAACATCGCGGGAGAACGCCTCTCGAGGCGGGATGACAACGGAGGGGGCGATCGGTCTGGCGGCAGCGGTTGCGCTCGTCTCGGGCGTCGTGACGTTCACATTGACCAGGCGAGCGCGTCGCCGCGAGGCGCCTGACCCGAAGCCTGCCGGGAAGTCCGTCCCGACGGCTGAGGGGCACAGGCCCAATCCGACGCCGGTACTCGGCTATGCGTCCGTCGATCCACAGCTCGATGGCGCCACCAGAAGGGACCTCCGAAGGCAGGTGGAGGCGATCTCGTCGGAGTGCAGGCGGCGCCGCCTCGGTCTACTGGAGCTCGTTCGTGAGCGCGAGCCGCGGCGCGGCAGTCCGCTGGACCGTCCGGCGCTCGGTTATGCGCTGAAGCGAATCTCCCGCGGTGAGGCAGAAGGTCTCGTGGTGGCCGAGCTCTCGCGGCTCAGCAGCTCGCTCCCGGACCTCGGTCCCGTGTTGCAGTGGTTCCTCCGCTCGAACGCCCGCCTCGTGGCTTCCGCCCAGGGCCTCGACACCGGAGAACCCGGCGGCCGACTCGCGGTTCGCGCGCTGATCTACGCCTCAGGGTGGGAACGGAGGCGGCTCGTGGAGCGCACCCGCAAGGGCATGCGTGCCGCCCGCCGCAAAGGGCCGCCTGGCGTGGCCGACAACCCGGAGTTGAGAGAGCGGATCGCCCGCATGCGCGCCGAGGGAATGACCCTCCAGGCAATTGCCGATCGGCTGAACGCGGAAGGCGTACCGACCGTCAGGGGTGGCGTCAAGTGGCGCCCATCCAGCGTGCAGGCCGCCGCCGGCTACAAGCGGCCGCGTACGGGCGTCGGGTCCCCGCGGGCTCGCGGCGACAACAAGGCGGATTTCGGGCGGCGAGTTCGTGCGCCGCGGGGGTAACCGCACGGGGTTGCGTGCGTAAAAGCCCTCACGCTCTTGCAGGCCGAAATCGCGGCAGCTAGCTTCGATCGGCTGATCTGAGGGAGCAATGCTGGCCCTTCGTCACCATCGAGGTCGGTCTCCGGTTCGCGTGCTCGGCTACGCGAGTGTGGAGGGCCGGCCCGGCGCCCGCCTCAGTGGCGGCTTCAAGGCGCAGATGGAGGAGATCGCGGCCGAGTGCGAGCGGCGTGGGCTGTCCCTGCTCGAGCTGGTCCGCGAGCGCGAGCCCCAGCACGGCAGCGCGCTGGACCGACCGGGACTCGGATACGCGCTCGAGCGCATCTCCGCCGGGGAGGCGCAGGGGCTCGTAGTCGCCGAGCTCTCGCGGCTAACCCGCTCGCGTCCCGATCTCGGCCGCCTCCTGGATTGGTTGAGGCGCGCCGATGCGCGCCTCGTGGCGGCGGCCGAGGGCCTGGACACCGGCGAGGCGCGCGGCCATCTGGCCGCCCGGATGCTGGCAGAACGCCGGAAGGGGCGGCGCGGAGTGGCGGATTATCCCGAGCTGAGGGAGCGAATCGCACATCTGCGCGCCGAAGGGATGACCCTCCAGCAGATCGCGGACCGGCTCAATGCGGATCGCGTGCCCACGGTGCGCGGCGGCGCCGAGTGGCGGCCATCGAGCCTCCAGGCGACAACCGGCTACCGGCGGCCGAGGGCGCGCAACCATGTGAAATAGGCGCCCGGACCACATAACGCACGGGGTTGCTCGCGTAAAAGCGGCCCCCTCTTGTGCCCTCCAGGGGTGGCGCGCAAGCTTGGTCGCCCGCAGTTATGCAGGACCTCCGTCACCGCCGCCCTGGGCCGCCGAGCCTCCGCCCCGCCTCCAGCGGGGACGGATTGCCGGCGCTGATACGCCCGATACCGCCGCCCAGGCCCGAGGGTCGCGCCGGTAGCTCGACGCTCGAGCAGATGCGGGTGCGCGTGAGCGTCGTGATTCCGACGCTCAACGAGGCGGAGAACCTACCGTTCGTCCTCGTGCGGCTGCCCGCCGGGCTGCACGAGGTGATCGTGGTGGACGGGCACTCCGCGGACGACACCATCGCCGTCGTCCGCCGGCTGCGGCCCGACGCCCGGATCGTATTCCAGTCCGGCCACGGCAAGGGAGACGCGCTTGCCGCGGGCTTCTCGCTCTGCAGCGGAGACATCGTCGTCACACTCGACGCCGACGGCTCAACCGACGCTGCCGAGATCCCGCGCTTCGTCGCGGCGCTCTGCAACGGCGCCGACTTCGTCAAGGGCTCGCGCTTCGTGCAAGGTGGAGGCAGCTCCGACATAACGCGCCTCCGCCGCGTCGGAAACCGGGTGCTCAGCGGGCTCGTGAACAACGTCTACGGCACGAGCTACAGCGACCTCTGCTACGGCTACAACGCCTTCTGGCGTCGCTGCCTGCCCTACATGCGGGTGGACTGCAACGGCTTCGAGGTGGAGACACTGATCAACGTCCGCATCGCGAAGGCCGGCCTGGTGGTCCACGAGGTGCCGAGCTACGAGCAGGACCGCATCTATGGCAGGAGCAACCTGAACGCGCTGCGGGACGGGATGCGTGTCCTGTCTACGATCGCGGTGGAGCGGATCTCGGCGGCACGGCCGCGCTCGAGACTGCCTCGGATCGCTCGCCGCCTGATGGCATGAGCGCTGACGTCTCGGTCGTGATCTGCGCGCACGACAGCGCGCGCTGGAGCCAACTTCGGGCGGCGCTGCGGTCGAGCCAGCGGCAGGAGCATCCGCCACGCGAGACGGTCGTGGTGATCGACCACAACCCTGCTCTCCTCGAGCGCGCGCGCAGGGAGCTGCACGAGGCGATCGTGGTCAGGAACTCCGAGCCACCAGGGTTGGGCGGCGCGCGCAACAGCGGCATCGAGGCTGCGTCCGCCTCGCTCGTGGCGTTCCTCGACGACGACGCTGTCGCTTCCCCTGGCTGGCTGAGGCTGCTGGTGGAGCAGTACTCCGATCGGGCGGTAGCGGGCGTGGGCGGGAGCGTGGAGCCGACGTGGAGCACCGCGCGGCCGCATTGGTTTCCCAGCGAGTTCGACTGGGTGGTGGGCTGCTCGTATCGCGGCATGCCGGACAGGCCGCAGGAGGTGAGGAACCTCTTCGGCTGCAACATGTCGTTCCGACGCGAGCTCTTGAACGCGATCGGGCGCTTCCGGCCGGGCCTCACCTTCCGGCCGAACGACGGCGCGGCCGGCAAGACCAGTCTCCGTTCCACCTACTCCTGCGACGAGACCGAGCTGTGCATACGGCTGCGCCAGCGCTGGCCCTGGCGGAGGCTCGTTTACGTCCCGGAGGGCAGGGTGTTCCACGACGTGTCCGCCGAGCGGGCCCGGCTGCGCTACTTCCTCTCGCGCTGCTACTTCGAGGGGGGGTCCAAGGCCGTGGTGTCCGCGTTGGTGGGCGCTTCGGACGCGCTCTCGTCTGAGCGCCGCTACGCGCGGCAGACGCTTCCGGCGGGCGTCAGGAGGGGCGTGGCGGACTTCGTGAGCGGACGCGACCCCGACGGTCTGGCGCGAGCGGCAGCGATCGTCGCCGGCCTGGCCGTGACCACGGTGAGCTACGCGGCTGGCCGTGCGTCGACGTCGGGAGTGGCGATGCGGCGTCAGCGGCTCGCCGGGGTCGCGCGATGAGGCTGGCGTTGGTCGCCTCCAGCTACCTGCCGCGCCCGGGCGCGCTCGAGCGCCACGTGGACGAGCTGGCGCGGGGTCTCACCCGCCGCAGCGTGGAGGTGGAGGTGCTCGTGCAGGACGCACCGCGCGTACTGCCGCCGGTGTCGGAGTTCGAGGGCTTCGTTGTGCGGCGCTTCGCCTCTCCCGTGACGGGAGCCCACCTCGCCGTTGCGCCCGGGCTGTGGGAGCACCTCCGCCGCGCTGCCGCCTCGTTCGACCTCGTGGATGCGCACAGCGGGCACGCGGCGCTCGCCGTCGCGGTGGCTCGCGCGCACCCGCGCCGCTTCGTTTTCACGCCGCACACTCCCGTCCGGCGCCTGCTGCGCTGGCCGAACACGCGCTTGACACGCGCGCTCGTGCAGCACGCCGCGCAGACCGTCTGCGCCGCCGCCGCGGAGGGCGAGCTGCTTGGGCGCACCTTCCCGTGGGCGGCGAGCCGCATCGCCGTCGTGCCGCCAGGGGTGGATCGCGCGGGGATCCAGGCGGCGCGCCCGTTCCCCCTCCCCGGCAGCGTTGTGCTGACGCACGGCCGGCTCGAGCGGCACAAGGGGATCGACCGCGCGATCGCGGCGATTGCCGCACTCGATCCGGCCTTCCGGCTCGCCGTGGTGGGCGAGGGCCCCGCCCGGCACAAGCTGCTGGCGCATGCCGTGGACCTGCAGGTGTCGTCGCGGATCGAGTTCGTGGGCGCCGTGCCGGACGCCGAGTTGCATCGGTGGTTGCGCACCGCGCGCGTGGGGGTGGCCCTCGCCGAGCAGGACTCGTCAGGGCTGCAGGTGACCGAGGCGCTGGCGGCGGGCACGCCGGTGGTGGCCTCCGACATCCCGGTGCATCGCGAGGCGGCCGCCCGTGTCGGCGGCGCCGGAGTGAGGTTCCTCGCTCCCACCGGCTCGCCGCTCGAGCTGGCAGACGCGATCTGCGAGGCGGCCGAGCTGAGCGTGCCCCGGACCGCGGCGTCGCGCATCCCGAGCTGGGACGAATTGGTGGAGCGCACGCTCGCCGTGTACTCGGGCGCGCTCCACGGAACGCCGAGCGCGGCCGGCGCGCCGGAGGCCGCATGAGCGTCCGTACGGTCGGCGGTGACGTCGCCTATCGGGAACGCCCGCCCCGAACGGGCCCGGACGGCGACGGCGTGCTCGTTGCCCCCGCCGCGGTTGGTCTGCTCGAGCTCGACGAGCCCCTTGCCGACCTACGCCTGACACAAGCGCGCTCCAGGGTCCCCTACCGGTCTGTTCTCCTCGTGGTGCGACACGAGGGCACGCCGCTCGGGTTGGTGGCTTTGCCGGTCGAGCAGGACGGCTGGATCTCGCGCGACCGCCTCGCGGTGGCGCTCCTGCGCCATCCGAGCTCGGACGTGGGCGACGCGCTTGTGCGACGCGAGCTCGACCTCCCGTCGCTGCTCCCCGAGGAGAGGCGGCTGGCCGCGCCTCCGGTGAGTGTGGTGGTCACCACCTGCCGCGCCCCAGCCTTGCTCGCTCCGTGCCTGCACTCGATCCTCGCGTCCGACTACGAGGACTTCGAGGTGATTGTCGTGGAGAACCGGCCCGGCTCGCCGGCCAGTCGTCTCATGCTCGCCGACGAGTTCGGCGACGACCCGTGCGTGCGCTACGTGGAGGAGCCGGCGCCTGGGCTGGGGAGCGCGCGCAACGCAGGGCTCATGATGGCCGAGGGCGAGCTCGTGGCCTTCACCGACGACGACGTCGTGGTGGATCCCGGCTGGATCGGCCGCTCCGCGGGGGCCTTCGAGCGCGCTGACGACGTGGCCTGCGTCACGGGGCTGATTCTCCCACGACAGCTCGAGACCGACAGCCAGCTGCTGCTCGAGGAGTTCATGGCGCTCGGCAAGGGGTTCGAGAGCCGTACCTACCGGCTGCCCGACTCGCGCGCCACTCACCCGCTCCTGCCGTACACGCCCGGCGTGATCGGATCGGGAGCGAACACCGTGCTGCGCGCCGACGTCGCGCGGCGGGAGGGCGGCTTCGACCCCACGCTCGGCACCGGCACCCCGGCCGCCGGGGGCGAGGACCTCGACCTCTACATCCGTCTGCTGCGCTCAGGGCATGCCGTGGCGTACGAACCGGGGGCGATCGTCTGGCACGCGCACCCCGACGGGGCAGCGAAGCTGCGGCACCAGGCCTACCGGTACGGCGTGAGCCTCGGCGCCACGCTCACGAAGCAGTTGGTGGCGGGGCCCGAGCGCCTGGAGCTGGTACGGGCGGTGCCCGCAGGCATCCGCTACGTGTGCGACCCCGCCTCCGAGAAGAACGCGAGCAAGGCGGCCGGCTTCCCGCGCCGGCTCGAGTGGCTTGAGCGGCTCGGCATGGCGGTGGGGCCGGTGGCCTACCTCACGAGCGCGGTGGTGGGGCTCAGCCGGCAGAGGCCGCGGCCGCGACGCCGTACCACCGCCGCTGGCCGCGTGGTCTATGGCCAGAGGCTCGTGCTGGGCGGCGGGCAGGTGGTGAACGTCGTGGAGGTGGCGCCGGAGCGGCTGCGGCCCGCACCGCATGTACGGCCGTGGGCGCGGCCGGCTGCAACCACGCCCGAACGCGCGCTGTTGGCGACGGCGGCTACCGCGTGCGTGGCGGCCCCGTTGCTTGTCGCGATCGCGGCTCTACCGGCGCTGCGGTTCGCCGCCGTTCTGGCGTTCTTCTGTCTGGCGCCCGGTATGACGCTGATCTCGCTGCTGCCTGGCCGGTCCGAGCTCGGGTTGGTGCTCGGGGCCAGTCTGGCAATCAGCGCGGTGCTGGCCCAGTCGATGCTGTGGCTCGGTAGCTGGCAGCCGGACGCGTACTTCTACGCACTCACCGCAGCCTGCTTTCCTTTCCTCGCCGCGCGGCTGCGAATCTCGAGACGGAGCCGGTCACCGACCGTACCGGAGCGTCTGCGGAGAGCGGCGGCGGCGGCGCCCACCTATGCGGTGGCGCACGGCGCCCTGCTCACCACGGCCGCCGTCTTGTGGGCCGTGGCACTTGACGGTACGCAGCTGCGCCGCATCGCCGGCCTCGGCTTGCTCAATGCGCTGCCGCCAACGTATTTCCTCGCGTTCGCGCTGCTCCTGGTCGGCTTCGCGACCGCAGTGAGCCGCGATCAGCTCAATCCGAAGCTGCTCGCGGTCTACGTGCTGGCGCTGATCTTCGTGCTCCACGGCACGACCCCGCTTGTGTACGACGAGCCGCGCTACCCGTGGGCGTACAAGCACATCGCCGCGATTGACCTGATCGGCCATAGCGGCGCCGTAGACCGGCGCATAGACATCTACAACAACTGGCCGGGCTTCTTTGCGGTCAACGCGTGGCTCAGCACCGTAAGCGGGGCGAGCCCTCGGGCATACGCGGAATGGGCGCAGGTCTTCTTCAACGTGGCGAATGTCGCAGCTCTGCGATTCGCACTACGCGGAGTAACGGGCGACGAGCGGCTGCTGTGGACAGCCACCTGGATCTTCCTGCTGGGCAACTGGATCGGTCAGGATTACCTGGCCCCGCAGGCGTTCGCATTCTTCCTGTCACTCGTGGTGCTTGGCCTGTGCCTGCGTTGTGGACCAGCGCCCCGGCGATCACGGCTACGCGCAGCTCGGTGG
>JBKPDA010000098.1:0-7251 GCA_046727635.1 Actinomycetota bacterium
GGATTGCGAGGGCGCAGTCGCGAGAGTTGCGCTGCCCGCCTGGAGCGCATGAGGAGGCCTACCGGATCGGCCGGATGCTCAACGGGCTGATCCGGGCACTGAAGAGCGGTCGGCTGAAAAGCCTCTAGGCACCAGGCACCAGGCACCAGGCACCTCATACCGGCATAACTCCGTGCTTTTTCCATGGTCGTTCAACGCGCTTCGTCTGTGCCATCTCGAGAGCACTTATCACCACCGGCCGCGTCTCCCTCGGATCAATGATGTCGTCCACCATCGCGTTCCCGGCCGCTATGTAGGGGTCGATCGTCTTCCGGATTCCCTCGATCATCTCCGCGCGGGTTGCGTCGGGATCCGGCGAGGCCTCGATCGTCTTGCGGAAGATGATGTTCACCGCTCCCTCGGGGCCCATCACCGAGATCTCCGCGCTTGGCCAGGCCACTATCAGGTCGGGCTCGTACGCCTTTCCGCACATCACGTAATAGCCCGCGCCGTATGCCTTGCGGATGACCACCGTGACCTTCGGCACCGTCGCCCGCGACACCGCGTAGAGCATCTTCGCGCCGTGGCGGATGATCCCCGCCTGCTCGACCTTGGTGCCCACCATGAAGCCGGGCACGTCCTGCAAGAACTAGAGCGGAATGCCGAACGCGTCGCAGAGGTTGATGAAGCGCGCGGCCTTGTCGGCCGAATCGTTCTCGAGTATGCCGCCGAGGTGCTTTGGCTGGTTGGCGACGATCCCCACCGGGCGGCCGCCCATCCGCGCCAGGCAGGTGATGATCGTGCGCGCCCAGCGCGGCTTCAGATCGAACCAGCGCCCGTCGTCCACGATGCGCCCGATCACCTCGTACATGTCGTACGGCTTGCGCGGTGAGTCCGGGAGGATGTCGAGCAGCTCCTCGTCCATGCGGTCGACCGGGTCCGTGAACGGCACGACCGGCGGCGGCTCCTCGCAGTTCTGCGGGAAGAACGACAGGTACTCGCGAACGGCCGCGATGCACTCCTCGTCCGAGCCCACCTCGAGGTCCCCGACTCCCGAGATGCGCGTGTGCACCTTCGAGCCGCCGAGCTCCTCCTGCGTCACGTCCTCGCCGGTCACGGCCTTTGTGAGATAGGGACCGGCCAGCGCCATCGAGCCGCGGCCCTTCACCATCGGCACGAAGTCGGCGAGGCCGGGGATGTAGGCGGTGCCGGCCGCGCACGGTCCCATCAGCGCGGCGATCTGCGGGATGACGCCGCTCATGATCACCTCCTCGCGGAAGAGGTGACCGGAGCCGGCGAACAGCGAGCCGGCGGCCTCCTGGATGCGGGCGCCGGCCGAGTCGAGCAGCCAGATGAGCGGGATGCGCTTCGACAGCGCGAGCTCGCGCAGGCGGCTCACCTTCAGCTCGCCCGTCATGCCCATCGAGCCGGCCATGACGGTGAAGTCGTAGGCGCAGACGGCCACGAGCCGCCCGTCGACCTTGCCGTAGCCCGTGACGACGCCGTCGGCCGGCGCGTCCTTGCCCTCCATCGCCCGCTGCGAGAAGTGCGGGCGACCGTGGATGCCCAGCTCGGTGAACGTGCCGGGATCGATCAGGAGGTCCAGCCGCTCGCGCGCGGTGAGCTTGTCCTCCGCGTGCTGGCGCTCGATCTTCTCCTCGCCGCCGCCCAGACGAGCAATGGCCCGCCGCTCGTGCAGCTCGTCCACGAGCGAGCGCAGCGGCGGTCGCGCGACCAGCGTGTCGGCGGCCGCGCGAGCGGGCGTCTGTTCCTCAGCCTGAGACACGGGCTCCTCGCTGGACCCCGTCGAGCAGCGGCTCCAGCACCCGCAGCGCCATGGACGCCGCGTCCTGGCGCTCGAGCTCGTCCTCCGGAGCCTCGAAGGCGGTGACCTCGAAGCCGATCACCTCGCACTGGTCGCTGACCGCCTCGAGCAGGTCATAGACCTTGTCCGGGGCGAGGCCGCCCGGCGCCGGGAACTGCGCGGGGAACGACTCGGGATCGATGACGTCGAGGTCCACGTGCACGTAGACGGGCGAGCGGTCCAGTGCGTTCTGCGTGTAGACGAGCGTCTCGAGCGACGCCCCGATCACCGTCACGGGGCCGTCCTCCAGCAGCACGCGCTCCCGGTCGTCCAAATCGCGCACGCCGGCCAAGACCACGCGCGATGGATCGATCGAGCCACCGAGACCCGCATCCCAGACACCGCAGGCCGCGGCAAGCGACATGCCGCCGAGGTAGCCGCTGGGCGACGTCTCCGGCGTGTTGAAGTCCCCGTGCGCGTCCAGCCACAGGACGCGGGCGTCGGGCCGCGCGCCCAGTGCAGCCGGCAGCGTGGTGATCCCGACAGTGCACTCCGCGGAGAGCAGCACCGGCGCGTTGCCGCCCGTGAGCGCGTCCTCCACCTGCCCGCCGGCCTCGAGCAGGCAGCCGCGCGACTCGACGAGATCCTCGCGCCAGTCGCCGATCCGCGGCTGGCCCGGCGTTCCGATCTCGCGCGGCTCGCGCCCCAGCCGCTTGCCGAACAGCGGCGCCAGCGCCTCCACTCCCATCGTGCCCGCAGGCGTCCGGTCGGAGGTGCGGCAGCGGTGGGCGATCAGCGAGACGTTCACCGGCCGCTCCACTGCGGCGCGCGCTTCTCGAAGAACGCGGTGACGCCCTCCACGAGGTCCTCGGTGGACTGCGTCACGGTGAGCTGCGAGCGCAGATAGTCGAGCGCGTCGAGGAAGGCCATGTCCTGCTGGCGGAACATCGCGTCCTTGCCGAGCCGCATGATCAGCGGCGACTTGGACGCGAGCTTCTCCGCCCAGTCGGCCACTGCTGCGTCGAACTCCTCGGCGGGCACCACCCGGTTGACGATCCCCGCCTCGAGCGCCTCGCGCGCGTCGATCCTCTCGCCGAGCAGCAGCAGCTCGTTGGTCTTCTTGCGCGGGACATTGCGATAGATCAGCGCCATGATCATGAACGGGAAGGCGCCCACGTTGATCTCCGGCGTGCCGAACGTCGCGCCCTCCTTCGCGATCACCAGATCGCACGCCAGCGCGATGCCGAATGCCCCCGCCAGCACGTGTCCGCTCGCCGCGCAGATCGACGGCTTCCCCAGCTCGCCGAGCAGGCGGAACAGATCGACGAACCTCTGCGAGGCGAAGTGCTTGTGTGCGAGCGGCACGTCCGCCCCGAAGCCCGCGAGGTTTGCGCCCGAGGACCACACCGTCTCGTGCGAGGAGCCGAGCACGACGCAGCGCACCGCCTCGTCGGTTCGAGCGCTCTGGAGGGCATCGATCAGCTCCCCGAGCAGCTCAGCCGAGAGCGCGTTCCGCGTATCGGGCTGGTTGAGGGTGATCGTGGCGATCCCCGAGGCCGACACGTCGTACAGGATGGTCTCGTAGCTCAATCTCTCTCCCCCGGAAGTGAGAAGTTCTACTCCTTACTTTGACGGATCGCTCGGGCACCGGTCAAACGAAAATGTCAAAATGCCTTGAGCACTTGACGGCGGGAGACCGTGCGACGGCTACGGGAGCATCAGCTCGTCACGCTCGAGCTTCAACGACCGAACGCGAGCATCGAATGCCTCGTGCTGGCTCTCGAGGGCGGCGAGGCGAGCCTTCACCTCATCGACCCGGCGGACGCCGCACGGATTCCGTCGGCGGGTAGGAACGCCTCTCTCACCTTCGAGCACCGCTCCCGGCCCGTGATGCTGCGAGGAACAGCTCGTCTGATGGAGCTCGACGAAGTCAGCTTCCTGGTGACCGATCATGTGACCCTGCCGCAGCGGCGCAGGTCGGCCCGGGTGGACGTCCCGCTGCCGCTCGAGCTCATCCCGTTGAGCGACGACGGCCGGGTTGCCCGTGGCGACACGGTGACCACCCGGACGCGCGATGTCAGCGCCGACGGCCTGCTCGCCGACGTGCTGCTGCCCGACGACCAGGAGCATGTGAGGTTGGCGCTGTCGATGCCCGATGGCCCGCCGATCAATTGCGACGCACGGGTGGTGCGACGCGTGGGCGACGGCACCGGACTTCGCTTCCAGCGGATCTCACCCGACGACCGCGAGCGGCTGAGGCGGTTCGTGGCCGCCCACAAGCGCGCCGTGCTCGCGCAAGTGCGCAAGGGACGGGCCGCATAACGGCGAAAAAAGCGCCTGCAGGCGCTCCAGTATGAGCGCCAACGCGCCGATAACTCGCCTGGGGGATTCAAGGAAGATGAGACGGTTGCGGGACGGCCAAGCGGTGAGCCTCGAGGTCGAGTCGTTGGAGACCAATCTCGAGTGCCTTGTCATTGCCATCGAGGGCGATGAAGCGACCCTCGATCCGATCTATCACGCGTTCTCGATGAGCGTGCCGACGACGGGCACGAACTCGATGCTGACCTTCGAGCATCAGAGCAGGCTGGTGATGCTGCGCGGTCGCGTGCGGCGGGAAGACGACGGACTGCATTTCGCGGTGACCGACCGGGTGACGGTGCAGCAGCGGCGCCGCTACGCCCGTGTTGAGGTGGCGCTACCCGTGGTGTTGACGCCGCTCAACGGCTCCGGCGAGCCGGCCGGCAAGCAGGTGGAGACCCGCAGCTTCGACGTGAGCGCCGACGGCGTTCTGCTCGAGGCCCAGATCTCTCCAAACCTTCCCCGGCTGCGCCTCGCGCTGCCTCTCCCGGACGGCGGCCCACCGATCGAGTGCGACGTGCGGCTCGTGCGCCAGGTGGGCTGGCGAAGCGCGCTCCGCTACTCGGGGATCGCCGACGAGGATCGGGCGCGTCTCAAGTGCTTCGTCGCGCAGCGCAAGCGCGAGATGCTGGATCAGAGAAGAAGTGCCTAGTGCCTGGTGCCTGGTGCCTGGAACTGCTGATCAAAGCTCCAGGCACTAGGAACCAGGAACCAGGCACGCGCGACTAGGAAGTAGGAAGTTTTACTGTTTACTTTCGCGCCGCCCTCGGCTAGCCTGCTGGCACCGCCGTCCACCAGGAGGAGAGAGTGGCCACCGCAGACGTCCTGAAGCCGGACTTCCAGTCCCGCAAGAAGCACTTCATCTTCACCGAGGACCATGATCGGCTGCGCGAGTCGATCGGGCGCTTCGTGGAGAAGGAGCTGGCGCCCCACGCCGAGGAGTGGGAGGAGACCACCTTCCCGGACTGGGTCTTCCAGCGCATGGGCGAGCTCGGCTTCCTCGGTCTCTCCTACCCCGAGGAGTACGGCGGGCAGGGCGGCGACTACTACTGCAACATCGTGCTCGCCGAGGAGATGGTGAAGTCCAACTCCGGCGGTCTCGCGATGGGCGTGGCAGTGCACACCGATATGGCCACGCCTCCGGTGTTCCTGTTCGGCACCGAGGAGCAGAAGCAGCGCTACCTCGTGCCCTCGATCGCCGGCGAGAAGATCTCCTGCCTCGGCATCACCGAGCCGGACGCGGGCTCCGACGTGGCCGGCATAAAGACCCGTGCGATCCGCGACGGCGACGAGTACGTGATCAACGGGTCGAAGACCTTCATCACGAATGGCCACCGTGCCGACTTCATCGTGCTCGTGACGAAGACCGACGCCGACGCGGGCTACGACGGCTTCACGCTGTTCCTGGTGGACATGGACGGCGAGGGCGTGATCCGCGAGAAGAAACTCGAGAAGCTCGGCATGCACTCGTCCGACACGGCGCTGCTCGCGTTCCAGGACGTGCGCGTGCCGGCTGACGCGGTGCTCGGCGAGGTGGGCAAGGGCTTCTACCACATCATGTGGGAGCTCCAGGGCGAGCGGCTGATCGGCGCCGCGGGCAGCGTCGCGGGCGCCCAGCGCTCGTTCGACAAGACGCTCCAGTACGCGATGGAGCGCAAGGCGTTCGGTCGCCAGATCGGCAAGTTCCAGGCGATACGGCACAAGTTTGCCGAGATGGCCGTAAAGATCGAGACCGCCCGCCAGATGGTCTACACAACCGCCTGGCGCTTCCAGAACGGCGAGTACCCCGTGCGCGAGATCTCGATCGCCAAGCTCTACGCCGCCCGCGTGGCGTGCGAGGTGGCCGACGAGTGCATCCAGATCCACGGCGGCGCCGGGTACATGAAGGAGGTCGGGATCGAGCGCGCCTGGCGCGACGCCCGCCTAAACCGCATCGGAGCGGGCACAGACGAGATAATGCTCGACGTGATCGGTCGCTCGTACGGTCTCTAGTGGAGACGACCTCGGCACGCCGGCCTGAGATTCCGGGCGCGGGCCGGCGCAAGGTGCTGCGCGCGCCCGGCTCGCCCACCATCGAGCCGGTGGCGGACGGCGTGTGGCTGATCCGCGGCGGACTGCCTCGCATCATGAACGTCTACCTGCTCGAGGAGGACGGCGGCGTCGCCGTTTTCGACGCCGGCGTCAAGGGCATGGCGCGCGGCGTCACAGAGGCGGCGGCGGCGTTCGGCGGCATCAACCGCGTGGTACTCGGCCACGGTCACACCGACCACCGCGGCTCGGCCCCGCAGCTCGACGCGCCGGTGTTCTGCCATCCCGACGAGGTGGAGGACGCCGAGGGCAGCGGCGGCTTCCGCTACTGGGGCGACATCCGGCACAGCGACCTCCCTCGCGGCGCGCGCCTGATGCACCCCTACCTGCACACGCACGTCTGGGACGGTGGTCCGGTGGACATCGCCGAGACCGTGTCCGAGGGACACGACGTCGCGGGCTTCCGCGTGGTGCACGCTCCCGGCCACGCGCCCGGGCTGATCGTCCTGTTCCGCGAGGAGGACCGGCTCGCCCTCGTCACCGACCTGATCTACACGGTCGACATGAACGGCCGCCACGACGATCCGCACCTGCCGAACTCGTTCTACAACTGGGACACGGACAAGGCGCGCGAGTCGGTGCGGAAGGTGGCGGCGCTGGACCCGTCGTCCGCGTGGCCCGGGCACGGGAACCCGCTCGTAGGGGATGTCGGTGCGCAGCTACGCCGCGTCGCAGACGCCACCTAGGCTCGTCCCTCCATTCACCGACGAGCACGAGGCGCTCCGCGAGTCGATCCGCAGGTTCGTGGCCAACGAGCTGCGGCCACACGCCGGCGAGTGGGAGGACGCCCGCTGGTTCCCCAACTCGGTGTTCGAGCGCATGGCCGAGCTCGGCTTCCTCGGGCTGAAGTATCCGGAGGAGTACGGCGGCGAGGGCGGGGACTACGTCCACGACGCCGTGCTCACCGAGGAGCTCGCTCGCTGCGGCTCGGGTGGGCTCGCGGCTGGGATCGGCGCGCACGTGGGCATCGCCACGCCGCCGATCTGGAAGTTCGGCACCGAGGGCCAGAAGCAGCGCTGGCT
>JBKPDA010000099.1:0-4660 GCA_046727635.1 Actinomycetota bacterium
GCCTTGCGCACCGAGTCGCAGGCGTTCGGCAAGCAGGTGCTGTTCACGGAGATCGGCTACCGCTCCATCGTCGGCGCGGCCATCCACCCGAACATCTGGAACTCGCAGGCGGACTACGACATGAGCGAGGAGACGAACGCCTACGAGGCCGCCTTCCAGGCCTTCGCGGGCCGCAGCTGGTTCGCCGGGATGTATTGGTGGAGCTGGCCGGCGAGCCTGCCGCTGAACGGCTGGAACGGCGACTACACGCCCACGTTCAAGGGGGCGGAGGACGTGATGCGCAGCTGGAACGCGAAGCTGGCGGGCACGCCGGGCCCGGCGCCGGTCCAGCCGTCGCCCGTGGCCGCGACGCCCACCCCTGCGGCCGCCCCGCAGCCGGTGGCGAGCCCGCCGGCCCACACTCAGTCTGCACCGGTGAAGAAGGCGCCCGAGCGCAAGAGCTCCCACAAGCTCCACCGCAAGCCCCGGCGCCGGCCCAAGCGCCGTTAGCCCCCTAAGCTCGGCCGCGTGCTCATCGCGGTCATCTCCGACACGCACCTGCCGCGCGGCCAGCGGCGGCTCCCTGACGCCTGCCTCGAGCGACTGGCGGCCGCCGACCTGATCCTGCACGCGGGCGACTTCGCCGCCGAGGAGGTGCTCGACTTCCTGGAGTCGATCGGGCCGCCCGTGGCCGGCGTGACCGGCAACGTGGACTCCGGGGCGCTCCGGCGACGGCTGCCAGTCGAGCGGGTGGTGGAGGCGGACGGCGCACGGATCGCACTGGTTCACGACGCGGGCCCGGCAACGGGCAGGCTGGAGCGCATGCGGCGCCGCTTTCCGCAAGCGGATGCCGTCGTATTCGGCCACTCCCACATCCCGCTGCACGAGCAGCGGGACAGCTTCCAGATCTTCAATCCCGGCAGCCCCACCGACCGCCGGCGCGAGCCGCGGCACACGATGGGGATCGCGAGGGTGAAGAACGGCCAGCCGACCTTCGAGATCGTGCCCCTCGACTGAGCGCATCCTTAACCTGCCGGGACCATGGACCTTGACGTGCTGTTCGTCGGCACCGCGGGCTCCGCGCCGACTGCGCGGCGCGGCCTGCCGGCCACCCTCGTCCGCCGCGGCGGCGACCGCCTCCTGTTCGACTGCGGCGAGGGCACCCAGCGCCAGCTGCTGCGCTCGATCGGGCTGCTCGAGCTCGAGGAGATCTTCATCAGCCACTTCCACGCCGACCACTTCCTCGGCCTGCCCGGGCTGCTGAAGACATTCAGCCTGCGCGGCCGCGAGCATCCGCTGACGATCTACGGCCCGCCGCGCCTCGGCGCGCTGTTCGACGCCATGCGGCCGGTGATGGGGAGGACCGGCTTCGAGGTGAGGATCGTCGAGCTCGAGCCCAACCAGGAGCTGTGGCGCGACGGCTACCGGGTGGCCGCATTCGCCGTCGAGCACCGCGTGCTCGCCTACGGCTACGCCCTGATCGAGGACGAGCGGCCGGGCCGCTTCGACGAGGTGCGGGCGCGCGAGCTGGGCGTTACGCCAGGGCCTGACTTCGGCCGCCTGCAGGAGGGGGAGATCGTCGTGGGCGCATCCGGCGAGGTGCACCCGGAGCAGGTGCTGGGCGAGCCGCGGCGCGGGCGCAAGGTGGTGCTCGCCGGCGACACCGCGCCCTGCGAGATGACCGCGGTGGTCTCCCACGGGGCCGACCTGCTCGTCCACGAGGCCACCTTCTCGATCGAGGACGCGGAGCGCGCCCGAGAGACCGGCCACTCAACGGCTCGCGACGCCGCCGAGCTGGCCGCGCGCGCCGAGGTGGTCCTGCTCGCGCTGAACCACATCTCGCAGCGCTACGCGGGCCCCGAGCTCCGCGACGAGGCGCGAGAGGTGTTCGAGCGCACGATCGTGCCGAGGGACTTCGATCGCGTGGAGATTCCCTTTCCGGAGCGGGGCGAGCCGATCCACCACAAGAGCACGCTGACGAACGGCGGCTAAGCCCTCCAAGAGTTGGCGCACGCGCACTCGCCGATACCGCTTGACAAAGAAGTGAGTGAGCGCTAACTTCCTTCCATCAAGTGAGTGGTCACTCACTCACAAACTGGAAAGGAGTAGGGATGAAGCGCTCAGGTTGGACCTTCGCGATCGTCTCGATCGCCCTCTTCATGGTTGTGCTCGACAACCTCGTCGTCACGAACGCGCTGCCCAGCATCAAGCGAGACCTGGGCGCGACCATCCAGCAGCTCGAGTGGACGGTGAACGCGTACACGCTGAGCTACGCCGTGCTGCTGCTCACCGGCGCCGCGCTGGGCGACCGCTTCGGACGCAAGCGGATGTTCTCCGCCGGGCTCGGGATCTTCACGCTGGCCTCGGCCGCGGCGGCGGTGGCGCCGAGCACCGGCTTCCTGATCGCAGCCCGGGCCGCTCAGGGCCTCGGCGCCGCGATCGTCACCCCGCTGACGCTGACGCTGCTCAGCGAGGCGGTGCCCACGGAGAAGCGGGGACTCGCGATCGGTGCATGGTCGGGCATCAGCGGGCTCGCGGTCGCGCTCGGCCCCGTCGTGGGCGGCGCTGTGGTCACCGGCATCTCATGGCACTGGATCTTCTGGCTGAACGTGCCGATCGGCCTGGTCACGCTGCCGCTGGCCTTCTCCCGGCTCAACGAGAGCCGCGGCGAGACGCGCGGCTTCGACGTCCGCGGACTGGTGCTCGCAAGCGGCGGTCTGAGTGGGCTGGTCTACGGAGTCGTGCACGCGCAGTCGGCCGGGTGGACGAACTCGATCGTGCTCGCCTCGCTCGGGGTCGGCGCCGTGCTGGTGGCAGCGTTCGTGGCGTGGGAGCTCCGCGCCGACGAGCCGATGCTGCCGATGAGCTTCTTCCGCAGCCGCGCCTTCGCCGCCACGAACGGAGTCTCGCTGGCGATGTACTTCGGCACGTTCGGGTCGATCTTCCTGCTCTCGCAGTTCTTCCAGGTGGTGCAGCACTACTCGGCGCTGCAGGCCGGCCTTCGGATCCTCCCGTGGACCGTGATGCCGATGTTCATCGCCCCGATCGCCGGCGCATTGTCGGACCGCATCGGCGGGCGGCCACTGATGGCTCTCGGCCTGACCTTGCAGGCCGGCGCGATGGCGTGGCTCGCCTCGGTGGCAACGCCCACGGCGCCGTACACGCACTTCGTGCCCGGCTTCGTGATGGCCGGCATGGGCATGGCGCTGGTGTTCGCGCCGGCGGCCAACACAGTGCTCGGCGCGGTGCGCCCCGGCCAGGCCGGTCAGGCCTCCGGCGCCACCAACGCCATCCGTGAGCTTGGCGGCGTGCTGGGCGTCAGCGTGCTGGCCACGGTGTTCACGGCTCACGGCGGCTACACCTCGGCGCAGGCGTACGTCGATGGCCTGGTGCCCGCGGTGTGGGTCGGAGCGGCGGTGCTGTTCGTGGGCGCGCTGGTGGCCCTGCTGGTGCCAGGTCGCAAGCCCCGCGAGGAGACAGCTGCGGAGCTGGTCCCCGTCCCGCAGGTGTCTTGACCACGAGCTAAGTGAGCGCTAGCTTACCTAGGCACATGGCAACGACCAAGGCAAAGACACGGCAGACCGCGGAGGAGCGGCGCGAGGCTATCGCCGACATCGCCTACGAGGAGTTCGCTCTCCGCGGCCTGCACGGGACGCCGACCAGCGAGATCGCCAAGAAGGCCGGCATCTCGCACGCGTACCTGTTCCGGCTCTTCCCGACCAAGACCGACCTCTTCATAAGCGCCGTGCACCGCTGCTTCGAGCGCACGCTCGGCACTTTCCGCACGGCGGCGGAGGGGAAGGAAGGGGACGAGGCGCTGGAGGCGATGGGCGTCGCGTACGTGGCGCTGCTGAACGACCGCACGGCGCTGCTCGCCCAGATGCACGGCTACACCGCGTGCGAGGACCCGGCGATCCGGGCGGAGGTTCAGAAGGGCTTCGGCCAGCTGGTGCAGTTCGTCGAGCGGGTGTCGGGCGCCGATCCCGAGCGGATCCGCCAGTTCTTCGCCACGGGAATGTTCTTGAACGTGGTCGCGGCGATGAACCTGCTCGAGCTCGACGAGCCGTGGGTCGACCGGCTGCTGCCACCGAAGATGGCCGCGAAGAAGAAGTGACCCCCTCTTTTTTCCCTGCAAAGTGAGTAAGCGCACACTAGCGATCGTTGGAGGATGTGATGTTGCACCGACTGGCTGATCTCGCTCACCGCCGCGGAAGGCGGATAGTCATCGGGGCGGTCGCCCTCGCGGTGGTGGCGGGCGCTCTCGGCGGCAACGTCGCCTCGAGGCTCGCCCCTTATGGCGCCGACGACCCGTCCACCGACAGCGTCAAGACCTCGCACTCGATCGAGCGCGCCACCGGACTCGAGGCCGAGCCGGGCGTGGTCGTGCTCGTCAGCGACCAGAGCCGCGCGAAGGTCGACGCTGCCGCGGCCAAGGTGGCGGGAGACCGCGAGGTCGGTCGCGTGGCCACCTGGTACCAAACGCACGATCCGACGATGCTCTCGAAGGACGGCCGCTCGACCTACGTGCTGGCGTGGCTGAAGAAGGACGCCGACGACGGCGACACGGCCGACCGGATCATTGCTGACTTCAAGGGCCAGGCCGGCGTGAAGGTGGGCGGCGCGGCCGTCGCCCAGCGCGAGGTCGGCAAGACCGTGCAGGAGGACCTCGCCCGCGCAGAGC
>JBKPDA010000100.1:0-4605 GCA_046727635.1 Actinomycetota bacterium
TGTTGGGCAAGTGGAATTGGTGGGCGCCGAAGCCGCTTCGTCAATTGCACCGGCGGATCGGGCTGGGTGAGGCAACAGCAGCGGCTTGAACGCCAGCGAGGTCTCGGGTGTCGGGTGACGGGTGTCGAGAGTCGTTCCCGAGACCCGAGACCCGAGACCCGTCACCCGGCACTGCTACAGTGCCCGCGACGTTCCTTTAACCCGGTCCCGTGAGACCAGGAAGGGCAGTTGCGCTGAGCGAAAAGGTCGTACTCGACCGCGAGGACATTCGCCGCACCCTCGTGCGGATCGCGCACGAGATCGTCGAGAAGACGGGCGGCGAGCGCATCGCCGTGGTGGGCATCCACAGGCGCGGAGCGGTGATTGCGGGGCGCGTGCGTGAGCGCGTGGAGGGGCTGATCGATGCCCCGGTGCCGCTTGGCGACCTCGACATCTCCTTCTACCGCGACGACGTCGCGATGCGCGGCCCCGAGCGCCAGCCGGTGGTCCACTCCTCGCACATCGAGTTCCCGATCGACGGGATGACCGTGGTGCTCGTCGACGACGTGCTCTACACAGGGCGCACCGTGCGCGCGGCGATCGAGGCGCTGTTCGACTACGGCCGCCCGGAGCGCGTGCAGCTCGCGGTGCTGGCCGACCGCGGCCACCGGGAGCTTCCGATCCGTCCCGACTATGTGGGCAAGAACCTGCCCACCGCCCGCGCCGAGCGCGTGAACGTACGCGTGGAGGAGATCGACGGCGTGGACGAGGTCACGATCAGCGAGCACGCGGAGGTGGCAGCGTGAACCTGCTGTCGATCGACGACCTCTCGCGCGAGGACATCGAGCGCATCCTCGGCCGCGCGCAGAGCTTCGCGGAGGTCTCGGGACGCGAGATCAAGAAGGTGCCCACGCTGCGCGGCCGCACCGTGATCAACCTCTTCTACGAGGCCTCCACACGCACCAGCTCGAGCTTCGAGCTCGCGGCCAAGCGCCTGTCGGCGGACCTCGTGAACATCAAGGCGCAAGGCTCGTCGGTGGACAAGGGCGAGTCGCTCAAGGACACCGTGCAGACGCTCTCGGCCTACGACCCGGCCGCGATCGTCATCCGCTCGCCGCACGCCGGCGCCGCCGCGCTCGTGGCCCGCTGGACGGCCGCCTCGGTGATCAACGCGGGCGACGGCAAGCACGAGCACCCCACGCAGGCGCTGCTCGACCTCTACACGCTCAGCCGCCGGCGCGGATCGCTGGAGGGGCTGAAGGTGTGGATCGTCGGCGACGTGCTGCACAGCCGCGTGGCGCGCTCGAACATCCTCGCCTTCACGAGGATGGGCTGCGAGGTGACGGTCTGCGGGCCGCCCACGCTGATCCCACGCGAGGTGGAGTCGCTCCACTGCCACGTGCGCTACACGCTCGAGGGGCTCGAGGAAGCCGACGTGGTCTACGCGCTCCGCATGCAGCACGAGCGCATGGCGGGCTCGTACGTGCCTTCGCTGCGCGAGTACGCGGCCCGCTACCAGATCGACTCGCGCCGGCTGTCGCCCCACCAGCTGCTGATGCACCCCGGCCCGGTGAACCGCGGGGTGGAGCTTTCGTCCGAGGTGATCGACTCGCCGCAGGCGCTGATCGTCGACCAGGTGGAGTCCGGCGTGGTGGTCCGGATGGCGGTGCTCTACGAGCTGCTCGCGGGTGGGCCGGGTCGAGCCGGCGGACGCGCACCGACCCCGGCCGAGACGGAGCCACAGCCGGCGTGAGCCTCAGCCTCGATCGCGCACACGCTCCCGCGGGCGACCTGTTGCTGCGGGGCGCCCGGCTGCTCGATCCGCGTGCCGGCATCGACCGCGAGGGCGACGTGCTGGTGCGCGACGGCGAGATCGCCGAGGTGGGCGAGGCCCTACAGGCGCCGGATGGCGCCGAGGTCGTCGACGCCGAAGGCCTGCACGCGTTCCCCGCCTTCGTCGACCCGCACGTGCACCTGCGCACGCCCGGGCGCGAGGACGAGGAGGACATCGAGTCCGGCACCCGCGCGGCGGCCGCGGGCGGCTTCTGCGCGATCCTCGCGATGCCCAACACGGACCCGGTGGTGGACTCGGCGCCGGTGCTACAGGCGCTGCGGGAACGCGCCCGCCAGCACGCGCGCGTGCCCGTGGGCTTCCTGGCCGCGATCACGCGCGGCCAGCAGGGCGACGACCTCACGGAGATGGCCGAGCTGGCCGACGCCGGCGCGGTGGCCTTCTCCGACGACGGGCTGCCGGTGCGCTCGGCCGGAGTGATGCGCCAGGCGCTGAGCTACCAGAAGCTCGCCGGCCGGACGCTCGCGCTGCACGAGGAGGACCCGTCGCTGTCCGGCGAGGGGGTGATGCACGAGGGCGCAGTGTCGGCGCTGCTCGGGCTGGCGGGGATCCCGTCGGTGAGCGAGTCCACGATGGTGGCGCGCGACGCCGCGCTCGCCCGCTACGAGGGCGCGCGCGTCCACATCCAGCACGTGTCCGCGCGCGAGACCGTGGCCGCGATCGAGCAGGCGAAGGCCCAGGGGGTGCGGATCACGGCCGAGGCCACGCCGCACCACCTCACGCTCACAGACGAGGCCGTGATGGGCCTCGACCCCAACTTCAAGATGAACCCGCCGCTGCGAGCCGAGGCGGACCGCCAGGCGCTGATCGAGGGGCTCCGCTCGGGCGCCATCGACTGCGTGGCCACCGACCACGCGCCGCACGCGCGCGAGGAGAAGGAGCAGCCGTTCGAGGTGGCGCCCATGGGGGTCACCGGGCTCGAGACCGCGTTCGCGGCGCTACACACCGAGCTCGTGCTGCCGGGCGTGATCGGGCTCGAGGTGCTGGTGGAGCGGATGAGTGCAGGCGCCGCGCCGTTCGACCTCGCGAATCCCACGTTCGCGCCAGGCTCGCCCGCGAACATCGTGCTGGTGGACCTCGTCGCCGAGTGGGAGGTGGGCGAGGCGGGCTACGAGAGCCGCTCGGCCAACTGCTGCTTCGCAGGGCGCAGGCTCACCGGGCGAGTACGCATGACGGTGGCCGCCGGCGCGGTTTCCTACCGCGAGCGCTCTTTCGCGATCGGGGCGGTATGAGCAGGCTGCTCGACCGCCACCGCACGACCCTCGTCGTCGTCGATGTGCAGGAAGCATTCCGGCCTGCGGTCCGAAAGTTCGACCGAGTGGCCGGGAACGTCGCGACGCTCGTCGAGGGCGCGAAGGCGCTCGACGTGCCGATCGTCGTGACCGAGCAGTACCCGCGCGGCCTCGGGTCGACGGTGCCCGAAGTGGCCGAGCACCTGCCCGAGGGCACGCAGCCAATCGACAAGGTCTGCTTCTCCGCGGCCGAAGCCGACGGCTTCGACCTCGGCGTGCGCGACCAGGTGCTTCTCTGCGGCATCGAGGCGCACGTCTGCGTCTCCCAGACCGCGCACGAGCTGCTCGAACGCGGCCTCCAGGTGCATGTGGCACGGGACGCCGTGAGCTCCCGCACCAAGGGGAACCGCGAGCTCGGGCTGCGCAAGATGGAGGACTCGGGGGCGATCCTCACGAGCGTCGAGATGGCGCTCTTTGAGCTGCTCCGCGCCGCCGGCACACCCGAGTTCAAGGCCGTCCAGGCGCTGGTGAAATGAGCGCCGCCTACCTCCTGCTCGAAGACGGCACCCGCTTCGACGGAGACTCGGTAGGCGCGCCGGTCCCGGCCACCGGCGAGGTGGTGTTCAACACCTCGATGTCTGGGTATCAGGAGTCGGTCACCGACCCCAGCTACCGGGGCCAGATCATCGTCTTCACCTATCCGCTGATCGGCAACTACGGGGTGTCGGCCCAGGCGATGGAGTCGGACCGGATCCACGCGCGGGCGGTGATCATGCGCGAGGGCGTGGATCGGGAGGATGCGCCCAGCGCCGAGGGCGGCTGGCTCACCTGGCTCACCGACTGCGGCATCCCGGCGCTGAGCGGCGTGGACACGCGAGCGCTCGTGCTGCACATCCGCGACAAGGGCGCGATGCGTGGCGGCGTCTTCCCTGGCGAGCTGGCGGAGTCCGTGGCGATGGAGCGCGTGATGGCCGAGCCGCCGATGGCCGGCCTCGATCTCGCGCGCGAGGTCACACCCGCCGAGCCGCTCATCCTCGACCCGCATAACCCCGGCCCGCGTATCGTCGCGATCGATACCGGCATCAAGGGCTCGATCGTGCGCAACCTGCGCGAGCGCGGGGCGCGCGTCGAGCTGCACTCGTGCTCGACGAACGCCGAGGACCTGCTCGCGCGCGAGCCCGACGCGGTCTTCCTCGCCAACGGCCCGGGCGACCCGGCCGCACTCGACTACATCGTCGACACCGTGCGCGACCTGGTGGGCAAGACGCCGGTCTGGGGCATCTGCCTCGGGCACCAGCTGCTGTGCCGAGCGGTGGGGCTCGAGACCTTCAAGCTGCCGTTCGGCCACCGCGGCGCCAACCACCCGGTGAAGGACCTGGAGACCGGCCGAATCGACATCACCAGCCAGAACCACGGCTTCGCGGTGCTCGGCCCGACCGGCGAGCAGACGATCGACACCGACGAGGCCGTGCGCTGGGAGACCGACTTCGGCACCGCAGAGCTGAGCCTGCTGAACCTCTACGACCGCACGGTGGAGGGGCT
>JBKPDA010000101.1:0-11772 GCA_046727635.1 Actinomycetota bacterium
GCTGCTCGCCGGCCTGCGGCTGGCTGCCCTGGCCGTGGCCGGCGCGCTCGCGGTGGGCGTGCCGGTGGCCTACGCCGGGCTGTACAAGGCGGTGGCGCCGAAGCCGCCCGCGATCCTCGATCCCTGTACGGCCAAACGGAAAACGCCGAACACGGGCGGCATCACCGGCATCGTCCAAAAGCAGGCGCTGGCGGTGCTCGACCGCGCCGCCTGCCGCTACGGCTCCTCGCGCGAGGAGCTGGTGCTGGCGCTGGCGGACAAGGACGACGCCAAGCGCTTCAAGCGCGACCACGGAGTGGACCCGCGCTCGGCGCTCGGCATCCTGCAGGGGCTGCTCGGCCCGTAGTGGGGCCCTGAGCCCTAGCTCGTCAGCCCGTTGATGCAGACGCCCGGCATGTCGTAGCCGTTGGCGGTCGCGAGCGGCTCCACCGCGCGCTCCAGCTCGCCGCGCACGACGCCGCGCTCGCGGTCGTCCAGCCCCTGCAGCACGAGTGCGATGGCGCCCGCGATCTCCGTGGCGTAGCGCCAGAACTCGTCGAAGTCGGAGAAGTGCCACGACATCCGCACCTCCACGAGCTCGGGGGAGTCGAAGCCCGCGCCCGTGACGAGGCCCACGGTGCGCTCGGGATCCGCCATCGCGAAGATGCCCGGCGCGCCGCTCTCCGGCGCCGGCATGTGGCCGCGCTGGACGAGGATCCGTCCTGGCAGCGACGCCCACGGGTTGTCCTCGGGCGCGCCCCACACCGAGAAGCTGAGGCGGCCGCCGGGTCGCAGCACGCGCCGGGTCTCCCTGAGCGCCGCGGCGGGGTCGGCCATCAGCATGTAGCCCCAGCGGCAGAGCACGCCGTCCACCGAGTCGTCCTCGAGGTCGATCTGCTCGGCGTCCATCACGCGGTACTCGACTCCGGTCAGGCCCAGCTCGGCGCCGCGACGCCGCTCGGCCTCCACCATCTGCTCGGAGAAGTCGGTCATGATCAGCCGCCCCCCGGGCCCGAGCAGAGGTGCGACGAGAAAGCCCGCCACCCCGGCGCCGGCCGCCAGCTCCAGGATGGTGTCCCCGGCCTGTGGGGCGAGGGCCTCGACCATCTGATCGGTGGCGGGTCGCGACGCCTGGGCGAGGTAGTCGTTCCAGCCCTCCCAGCCCGACGCCATGCGCTCCCAGATCTCATGGCTGGCCTGCCGGTAGTCCGCGACGTCCACGGTCCCGCAGCCTAACGCGATCCGCTCGCTGTCAACCAGGGTTGACAATGGAGAACCGTCAATGTAAGTTGACAGCATGAACGAAGCAACCAAGTTGGCCGGAGCGGTCTCGAGCGCCGACCCAGCAGTCGGGCTGCGCGCCGTCGCCTCGTTGCGCGCGCTGCTCGAGTCGCTCGAGCGCCTACAGGTGGAGAACGCCCGCAAGCAAGGCTGGTCGTGGCAGCAGGTCGCCGACTCGCTCGGGGTGAGCAAGCAGGCGGTGCACAAGAAGCACGGCAGCGGCGGACTACTCGGGCGCCGCGGACGGAGAGGAGTGAGCTGATGTTCGAGCGTTTCACCGATGCGGCGCGCCAGAGCGTGGAGCGAGCGCAGGAGGAGGCACGCCTGCTCGACAGCGGTCACATCGGCACCGAGCACCTTCTCATAGCCCTGGCCGGCGAGCCACAGGGCGTTGGCGGCCGGGTGCTACGCCAGCTCGGCGCTACTCCGGAGGCGTTACGCGCCGACGCGCGCCGGCTCGCGGAGCCCGGTCGCATCGACCCGGAAGCGCTTGCCACCCTCGGCATCGACCTCGATGAGGTGAAGCGTCGCGTGGAGGAGACCTTCGGACCCGGCGCGCTCGACGTGTCGGCGTGCGGCGGTTCATCCGGTCACATCCCGTTCTCCCGTAAGGCGAAGAAGACGCTCGAGCTGGCGCTGCGAAGCGCGGTCGCGCTGGACGACAACTTCATCGGCTCCGAGCACATCCTGCTGGGGCTGGCGAGGGCGACCGACGGCACCGCCGCGCACATGCTGGCCGAGCGCGAGCTGGACGTGAAACGGCTGGAGGCCGCTGTCCAGGAAGCGCGCCGGGCTGCTTAAGCCGCCGCGGCCAGCGCCGCGACCTTGCGCTGCACGTCGCCCGTCCTGACCACGTGCTTGTTCATCCCGAGCTCCTTGGGCTCGAGGCCGAGCGCAAGGCCCACGAGCTGCGGGAGGTGCAGCACCGGCAGCCCGAGGTCGCGCTCCACGTACTTCGCGGCGTCCGGCTGCTGGAGGTCGAGGTTCAGGTGGCAGAGCGGGCAGGGCGTGACCATGCAGTCCGCGTCGGCGTCGATCGCGTCGGCCACGTGCCGCCCCGCTTGCCGCAGCGAAGTGGTCTTGTTCATCGTGATCAGCGGGAAGCCGCAGCACTTGTGCTTGCCCGCGTAGTCCACCGGCGTGGCGCCGATCGCCTCGATCAGCATCTCCAGGTAGCGGTCGCGCTCGGGATAGAGCTCGAAGCCCAGGCGCGACTGCGGGCGCACGATGTAGCAGCCGTAGAAGGGCGCCACGCGCAGGCCGTCCAAGGGCCGCACCACACGCTCGCGAACGGCGTCCAGCCCGATCTCCTCCACGAGCAGCCAGAGGAAGTTCTTGTTCCACCAGCCCGAGTCCTTGCGGTAGGAGAGGCCCTCGGGCTCCAGGTGGCTGTTGATGTGCTCGCGATAGGAGGTGTCGGCGTCGAGCCGCTCCTGGCACTCGGACTGCGCGCCCTGGCAGGTGGAGCAGATGTTCATCATCCCGAGCGCGCCGTCCACGCCCTGCGCTAGGGCGAACGTGCGCGCGTTGAGGCTGTCCACCAGCTCCTGGTTGTGCTCGGCGATCACCCCGGCGCCACAGCAGTTGGCGCGGTCCAGCTCCACCATCTCGATGTCGAGCTTGGGGGCGACAAGTGCCATCGAGCCGTGCAGCTCCGGGGTGAAGCCGCGCGAGACGCAGCCCGGCCAGTAAGCCACCTTGATGCTCAAGCCTCGGCCTCCTCTTCGCCGCCGGACTCGCCGACGATGTACATGTTCAGCTCGATCCGCTCGCCGTGCGAGTGCACCTCGTTGAAGATGCGGCGCACCTGGCTCTGGTCGGGCAGCTTGTGGTGGATCAGCGCCTTGACCGGCGAGACCTTGCCCGACTTGAGCCCGTTGACCACGGTGGGGAACGAGTCGATCAGCTGTCTGAGCGAGTGCGGGTCCAGCTGCGAGCGGATCAGGCTCCCCTGGCCGAACGAGCGCGGCAAGAGCTGTGACTCGTGCAGCGTGCCGTACTTCTCGATCAGGTTCACGAAGGCGTGCTCGTGGCCGTAGCCGGCGTTCGAGTCCTTGATGCCGTAGTCGCTCGTGGCGCGGCGGCGCAGCCGCATGATCTGGTTCATCGGCGCCACGTCCTTCGGGCACACCTCCACGCACGCGAAGCAGTGGGTGCAGTCGTAGATGCCGTGCTCGTCGTCGGCGAGGTCGCGCAGCCGCTCCTCCTCCTGGGCGTCCCGCGGGTCGCCGACGAAGCGGTAGGCCTTGGCGAGCGCGGCCGGGCCGATGAACTCGGGGTCCACTTCCAGTGACAGGCACGCGGACACGCAGACGCCACAGTGGATACACGCCATCGCCTGCGTCACGTCGATCATGGCCTCGGCGGGCACGATGTACTCGCGCTCCGGCGGGTCGCCGGCCGGCAGCAGCCACGGCACCACGCGCTGGACCTTCTTCCAGTGGACCGCGTCCATGTCCACGATCAGGTCCTTCAGCACGGGCATGTTGCCCATCGGCTCCACGACGATCGCGCCGTCTGCATTGCCGCGCGAATCCGCCAGCTCGGCCGCCTCGCCGATCTTGGTGTTGCACGCGAGGCGGGACTTGCCGTTGATGCGCACGCCACACGAGCCGCAGATGGCCGCCTGGCAGGAGCAGCGGATGCCGATCGAGCCGTCCTGGTCGTTGCGCGCCTGGAGGATGCCGTCGAGCACCGAACGCTCGGGCGGCAGGTCCACCGTGAAGTTCTCCCAATAGGCGGCGTCGCCCGACTCGGGGTCGAAGCGGCGGAGCTTCAGCGTGTAGGCGGGCACTAGTAAGTCCTCGCTTCAGGTTGCCACTGGGTGATCGTCACCTCGGAGTAGGAGATCTCGGGCCCGTCGTCCGTGTAGGTGAGGTCGATGTGCTTGAGCCACTCGTCGTCGTTGCGCTCCGGGTAGTCCGTGCGGAACTGGGCGCCGCGGCTCTCCTTGCGCTCGAGCGCGCCGACCACCGCGCACTCGGCGTTGTCGAGCATGTAGCCCAGCTCGAGCGCGCTGTAGAGGTCCTGGTTGAAGACGTTGCCCTTGTCGTCGATGGCCACGGTCTTCGCCTCCTCCTTCAGGCGCCGCACGATGTCGAGCGCCTGGGTGAGGCCGTCCTCGTCGCGGAACACGGCCGCGTACTTGTCCATGGTCTTGCCGAGCTCGGCCTTGATCTCTGACACGCGCCTCCCGGTGCGCTCGCGGCCCACCAGCTCGCGAACCTTGCCCTCCTCGTCCTCGAGCGCCCAGCGCGAGACGACCGGGTGTGCCATCAGCTTGGCGCGCTCCGCCGCGTGGCGGCCGGAGCGGCCGCCGAAGATCAGCGTGTCCAGCAAGGAGTTGGCGCCGAGGCGGTTGCCGCCGTGCACCGAGACGCACGCCACCTCGCCCGCGGCGTAGAGGCCCGGGATCGAGGTCTGCCCGTCCACGTCGGTCTTCACCCCGCCCATCACGTAGTGGTTGCCCGGCTTGATGTGGATCGGCTCCTTGGTGATGTCCACACCGGCGAAGTCGCGTCCCACGTTCACGATCTCGCGCAGCGCCTCGTGGATGCGCTTCCGAGGCACCACGGTGATGTCGAGCGCGACGGTGCCGTCGGGGAAGCCGCGCCCCTCGTTGATCTCAGTCTGCTCCGCGCGGGAGACCACATCGCGCGAGGCCAGCTCCAGCTTGTTGGGCGCGTACTTCTCCATGAAGCGCTCGCCGAGTGCGTTGTAGAGATGCGCGCCCTCGCCGCGGGCGCCCTCGGTGATCAAAAGCCCATTGCCCTGGAGCGTGGTGGGGTGGTACTGCACCATCTCCATGTCCATCAGCGGCGCCCCGGCGCGGTAGGCGAGCGCGATCCCGTCGCCCGTACAGATGAGCGCGTTGGTGGTGGGGTTGTACATCTGCCCGTTGCCGCCGCAGGCGAGAATCACGGCCTTGGCGCCGAACAGCTCCATCTGGCCGTCGCGCATGTTGCGCGCCACCACGCCGGCGATCTGACCCTCGTCGTCGCGGACGAGCGCGGTGTTGAACCACTCCTCATAGCGGAACACCTCGGAGTGCTTCATCAGCTGCTCGTAGAGCACGTGCAGGATCGCCTGCCCCGTGATGTCCGCCACGTAATACGTGCGCGCGGCCGAGGCTCCGCCGAAGGCGCGCGTGCCCAGCCTGCCCTCCTCGTTCCGATGAAAGGTCACGCCGAGGTGCTCGAGATCGAGGATCTCTTGCGGCGCGGCGCGGCACATGATCTCGATGGCGTCCTGGTCGCCCAGGTAGTCGGAGCCCTTGACGGTGTCGTAGGCGTGCGACTCCCATGTGTCCTCGGGGTTCAGGGCCGCGTTGATGCCGCCCTGGGCCGCGTTCGAATGCGACCTGACGGGATGGACCTTGGACAGGATCCCCACGGATGCGCCCGACTGCGCGGCAGCGAGGGCCGCGCGCTGGCCGGCGAGGCCGGCTCCGATTACGAGAACGTCGTGCTGGGGCACGGGTCGGCGATTCTATGCAATGGGTCTCGGGTGTCGGGTCTCGGGTGTCGGGACCGTCTACGTCGCCGGCGCCGACAACTGGAGCGCTCTTCTGACTTGGTCCAGCGTCACGACCCCCTGCAGTACCCCGTCGCCGTCGACCGCCATAAGGGCTCCCAGCGTCCGCAGACCTTCTGAGCCGATCAGGGCCTCTAGAGGCGCGTCGGTCCGCACGCGCAGTGAGCCTTCGGCGTCGCGGCTCATCACTTCGTCCACGGTTGAGCTGTGCCGGAGCGCCTCGGGCACCTCGTCCACCTTCTCGCGGATCACGAGGCCGAGGAAGCGCCCCGCGCGGTCGATCACGGGGAACCACTGCCAGCGGTAGCGCAGGAAGAACTCGTCGAGCGCGCTGTCGAGCTTCGTCTCGTTGGGCACGGCCACCGGCTCGTCGTCCATCACGTCGGCCACGCTCAACCCCTCGAGCTGCGAGGTGATGCGCGTCTGCACCTCGGCGCCGCGGGCCGCCTGCGCCAGGAAGTTGCCCATGATGATGAACCAGATGCCGGCGATGATCGACTGGTAGCGAAGCAGCACGAACACGCCGCCGGCCACGAGCACGTAGCCGAACACGCGCCCGAGCCGAGCGGCGATGCCGGTGGCTCGCAGCCGGTCGCCGGTGCGCCACCAGGCGATCGCGCGCACCATGTTCCCGCCGTCGAGCGGGAACGCCGGCAGCAGGTTGAAGACCAGGAGCAGCGTGTTGATGAAGGCCAGGTAGCCGAAGAGCACCTCGGCGGAGGTGTAGCCGGACAGCTCGTCGAGGATCACCGCGTGCCAGAACGGCCCGGCGCCCCAGCCCACGATGCCCGCGAGCCAGCAAACGCCGGCGATCAGGGCGGTGACCGCAGGGCCCGCCGCGGTGATCCGAAACGCGGCGCCGGGAGTGGCCGGTTCCTCGCTCATCGTCGCGATTCCTCCGAACAGCCAGAGGTCGATTCCGGCGATCCGGATCCGGTTGTGCATGGCCACGAGCGCGTGCCCCAGCTCGTGCAGGATCACGCATACGAACAGGAGCAGCGCGCTCGCCGTCGCAAGCACGAACGCCTTGCTGTCATGCCCCGGAAATGCGCTCTTGTACTGGTCCGAGAGCGTCCAGATGATGAGGAAGAGGACGATGAACCAGCTCGGGTTCACCCCGATGCGGATGCCGAAGATGCGGGCAAGCTGGATCGAGCGGCCGCGGGGCACATGCGCATGGTCTCACAGCGCGTTTAGGCCGGATTAGCAGCGGGCACGCGATAATGCGGCCCCTTCACCGTCCACTTAGCGCAGAAAGGAAGCCGCCCTGTGGCTCACCGCGTGACGTTCATACCCGGCGATGGCACCGGGCCAGAGATTTCCGAGGCGACCCGCCGCGTGCTCGAGGGCACCGGCGTGGAGTTCGAATGGGACTTCCAGGATGCGGGCGCCGATGTCTACGAGCAGGAGGGCACGCCGCTGCCCGACCGCGTGCTCGAGTCGATCAGGGAGCGCGGCCTCGCGATCAAGGGGCCGATCACCACGCCCGTGGGCTCGGGCTTCCGATCGATCAACGTGGCGCTCCGCAAGGAGCTCGACCTCTACGCGTGCCTGCGCCCGTGCAAGGCCTACGAGGGGGTGCGCACCCGCTTCCCCGAGACCGACATCGTGATCGTCCGCGAGAACCACGAGGACCTATACGCCGGCGTGGAGTACGAGCTGGGCGATCCCAAGACCGAGAAGCTGCGCCAGTTCATCGCCGAGACCGAGGGCACGCAGCTGCGCGAGGACATCGGCGTGTCGATCAAGCCGATCTCGATCTTCGGCACCCAGCGCATCGTGCGCGAGGCGTTCGAGTACGCGAAGGCCTACGGCCGCTCGAAGGTGACCTTGGCACACAAGGCCAACATCATGAAACACACCGACGGACTGTTCCTGCGTGTGGGACGCGAGGTGGCGGAGAAGGAATATCCGGACATCGAGTTCGAGGACCGGATCATCGACAACCTGTGTAACCAGCTCGTGTCACGTCCGGAGGAGTACGACGTGGTGGTGCTCCCCAACCTCTACGGCGACATCGTGTCCGACCTCGGCGCCGGAATGATCGGCGGTCTCGGATTGGCACCCGGTGCCAACGTGGGTGACGATTTCGCCGTCTTCGAGGCAGTGCACGGATCAGCGCCGAAGTACAAGGGTCAGAACAAGGTGAACCCGATGGCGCTGATGCTTTCAGGTGTAATGCTTTTGCGCCACGTCGACGAGCTCGATGCGGCCGAGCGCCTTGAGACGGCAATCGCGGACGTGATCCGTGAGGGCGAGTCCGTGACCTATGACATGAAGCCGACGCGCGACGATCCCACTGCGGTCGGCACGTCTGACGTTGCCGACGCAATCATCTCGAAGATGCAGAAGATCGCCACGGCTTAGGTGGCAACGTACCCCTTGCCCTGCTTCTTCACCGCGCCGTCGGACTGCAGAGTGGCCATCACCCTGTACAGGTAGTTGGGCGGGCTGATGTTCATCATGCGGGCCAGCTCGCTCACGGTTGCACCCGGGTTCTGCCGCACGAGCTCGAGTGCCTGGTCGCCGCGGGTGCCGCCGCTGCGCCTGCGCCGGCGGCGGCGCGTGCCGCCAGTCGCGGTGCTGGAGGATCCGCGCGGTCGGCCCGGTCCACGACGGGGGCCGTCCAGCCCGGCAAGGGCCGCCTTGGCGCGCTCCAGCCGCAGGTACTCCTCATGCAGCGGACGCAGCTCTTTCAGGCGGTTGTCGATCTCGGCTTGCTTCTCGGTTAGGAAGTCAGCCATGTCACTCCTTAACAAAAAGGTGGATTAATGCGAAACAAGGTTACGGTAGTTGGCGCTGGCAACGTTGGTGCGACCACTGCACAACGTCTTGCCGAGCGCGACTACGCGGATGTCGTGCTGGTGGACATCGTCGAGGGCATGCCACAGGGCAAGGCACTTGACCTCAACCAATCTGGACCGGTCATAGGTTATGAAGCAAACATGGTCGGAACTAATGGTTACGAGGAGACGGCCGGCTCCGACATCGTCGTAATCACTTCTGGGTTTCCGCGCCAACCCGGTATGAGCCGCGATGACCTTCTCTCCAAGAACAAGGAGATCGTCGGCGGTGTGGCCAAGGAGGTGGCAGAGCGTTCCCCGGACGCGATCGTCATCGTAGTCACCAACCCGCTCGACGCGATGTGTCACGTGGCCTTCGGCGTCACGCAGTTCCCGCGCCAGCGTGTGATCGGCATGGCGGGCATCCTCGACTCGGCCCGCTTCCGCACCTTCCTCGCGTGGGAGCTCGGAGTGTCGGTCCGGGACGTAACGGGCTTCGTGCTCGGCGGCCACGGCGACACGATGGTGCCGGTGGTGAGCTACACCAACGTCGCGGGCATCCCGATCCGCCAGAAGATCGACGACGCTCGCCTCGAGGAGATCGTGCAGCGCACCCGCGACGGCGGCGCCGAGGTGGTGAAGCTCCTACAGAGGGGTTCGGCGTTCTACGCGCCGTCGGCCGCCGTGGCGGAGATGGTGGACTCCATCATCTTCGACCAGAAGCGCGTGCTGCCGTGTGCCGCGCTGTGTCAGGGCGAGTTCGGCGTCGACGGCCTGTTCGTCGGCGTGCCGGTTCGCCTCGGCAAGGAGGGCGTGGAGGAGATCGTCGAGATCGAGCTCGATTCCGACGAGCAGGACCAGCTCCAGAAGTCGGCGGGAGCCGTCAAGGAGCTGGTGGACGCGATGGCCAGCCTATAGCCGGCCATGGCGGACGACACGGCGGCGCTCCGGGCGGCGATCGACCTCGCGGTGCGCCGCTTCACAGCCGACGTCGCGCTCTTCAACCACGAGGTGGCGCGCCAGCTTGGGCTAGGCCCGAACGAGGCGCGCTTCGTCACCCTGCTCCAGATGCACGGCCCGCTCACACCCGGGCGGCTCGCCGAGCTGAGCGGCCTGGGCAGCGGGACGGTGACTGGCGTGCTCGACCGGCTGGAGGCAGCGGGATACGCCGCGCGCGGCCGCGACCCGGCGGACCGGCGCCGGGTGATCGTCACCCTCGATCAGGAGCGCATCGGGCGCGAGCTGGACGCGCTCTGCGCACCGCGCCTCGAGCGGCTGGGCTCGACGCTCGAGCGCTTCAACCGCGAGGAGCTGTGGACGATCGCCGACTTCCTGGGCCGGCTACTCAGTGACGAAGTTGAGGCGTAGCGCCTTCGAGATGAGGGCCGACGCCTGCTCCACCGCGGCCGTCCACGAGCCGCAGGCCTTCTCGATCGTCGTGTCGCGCGGCAGGCCCACGTGCGGGTTCTGCGCGCGGATGTCCGCGTAGCGCTCCTGGGTCATCTCGACGAGGGTGCACTGCTCGAGGTCCCTCGCGCGCAGCACTGCCTCTGCGGCCGCCTTGCAATCCCGCCAGGGCGGATGGGCAAAGGGCGACCAGCGCTCGTCGGGCGGCGGGGTCACGACTGGGCTATTCCCCTCGGGCGCTTGCTGCCAAACCACATCACGACTCGAGCAATCCCTTCAGCCGCTCGAGCGTGTGCTCCGACTCGCGCTCTGCGATGCCGCGCAGCGCGCCTGCGGCAATGCGGCCAAGTGGGCCGCCTGGAAGGGAGTACTCGTTCACGTAATGGAAGGCCGTTCGGTCGTCGTCGTTCGGATGGATGTCGTACACAACTTTCGCCCGCGAGTGCACGGGTCCTCTTCCTTCCCACACGACCCGTGAAGGTCGCTCCGCTTCGACGACGTCCCAGTGCACGTCAAAGCGGCGACCAGCGAGCTTGAGAGACTGGATCAGCTCCGATCCTCGCTCGAGATCGCCCATGGGAGCGGCCCTCAGGCCGACGTGGATGGTAACCCAGTCCTCCAGACGGCGCGGGTTCATCACCAGGTCGTAGACGCGCTCGGGCGGCGCGTCGATCTCGATGTTGCGCTCCACCCTCATCGCGCCGCCAGCGGCTCGAGCGTCTCCCACTCGGCCAGCGCGTGCTCCACGGCGCGGTCAAACGAGCGAGCGCGTAGGCCGTAGATCGTGCGCGCGTCGTCGTTGCGCGGGAGCAGGTCGTGCTCGAGGCTGTACATCAGCGGGCGCACCAGCTCGAGCGGCTGATCGCTCAGAGCGCTCACGAGCGCGCTCGCCACCGGCGTGGCCGAGGCGCGGAGCCGGACGGGCGTGCGGCCGACCCCCATCAGCTCGGCGATCCGCTCGATCATCTGGCCGTAGGAGATCAGGTCGGCGCCCGCGATGTCCAGCGACCGGCCCTCGGACCCGGGGGTGCTCGGCGTGCGCGCGAGGTACTCGATCGCGTCGCGCTCGTCGATGGGCTTGGTGCGCTTGTCGCGCCACGCGGGGAAGGGGAGGAGGCGCAGGCGCTCCACCAGCCGCACCAGGATTCGGAACGAGGACGAGCGTGCACCGATCAGGATCGACGCGCGCAGGGCCGTGGAGCGCGGCAGCGCCTCGAGCAGGATGCGCTCCACTTCGAGCCGCGAGGCGAGGTGCGGGGAGAGGTCGCCGTCGCTGGGCACGACGCCGCCGAGGTAGACGATGCGCTCCACGCCGGCAGCCCGTGCCGCGGCGGCGAAGTTCTCGGCCGCAACGCGGTCGCGCGAGGAGAACTCGCCCGCCGCCGGCTCCATGGAATGGACCAGGTAGTAGGCGACCGAGCACCCGTCGAGCGCGCGCTCGAGGCCTTCGCCGGTGATCAGGTCGCCGCGGGCCACGTCCACGCCGGGCGCACCCGAACCCCGCTGCGACGGGTCGCGCACCAGCGCCCGCAACGTGCGTCCTTCCCTGCTCAGGCGCTCGAGCAGGCGCCCCCCGACGTACCCCGTCGCTCCGGTGACGAGCTCCACCGGGGCGAAACCTACGCAAAGAGCGGCGGCTTCGCGAAAAGCCTGCAAATTCGACGCAAACGAAAACATCGCCATTTGCGAAATGCGGCCTGGCCGGAGGGGGGAGAACTTGTTAAAGATGCGTTGCGTCGGGTCGGACTAGACGGACCTCAGGAGAGAGATGGCCAAGCGCATTACCTGC
>JBKPDA010000102.1:0-4554 GCA_046727635.1 Actinomycetota bacterium
CTCGTGGCACGCGGCGTAGACGCCGTAGGCGATCGAGTCCGACAGGCACAGCACGGCAGTCGGGCGATCGTCGCTTGCGAGCAGCTCGAGCGCCAGCGGCCGCGAGCCGTTGAGCGAGTAGGCGCAGGCCACCACGCGGCAGTCCAGCCCGAGCGCCGCGGCGGACGCCGAGACGGCGCGCTCCGCCTCGCGGTCGGGCGAGGTCTCCACCGCCCATGAGAGCACGGTGACGCGACGGTGCCCGAGCGCGCTCAGATGCTGGAGGCTCTCTCGCACACCGCGCTCGTTGTCGAAGACCACCTCGCCGGCGGCGGCCACTCCGGGCAGGGCGTCGCCGATGGTGACCGTCGGGACCTGCTTCGCAATCGAGGCCCAGCTTCCGCTCGGTGGGCCGATCGGGAGCACCACGAGCCCGTCGACGCGCTGGTCGACGAGGCGCTGGGCGAGTTCGAGCTCGCGGGCCGGCTCGCCGTCGGCGTCGGCCACGAGCGTGCTGCGGTCGGCGCCGTAGAGCTCGCGTTGCACCGCGCGCACGAGCTCCTGGTTCCAGAAGTCGGCGAGGCTCCCCACGAGCAGCCCCACCACGGCGGTGGCGCCGCCCGCCTGGGCGCGCGCGATGGGGTCGGCCTCGTACCCCAGCTTCTCGGCGGCCTCGCGGACGCGCTGCTCGGTGTCGGCCGACACCTGCATGCCGCGCAGCGCGTAGCTCACCGCAGCGGGTGACAGGCCGGTGTACTCCGCCAGCTCCCGAATCGTCGTGCGATGCCTGGCGCGATCGGCCACGTGCTGAGCGTAGCCAGCTTTGACTTCGTCTGGGACGGGTGGCATACTTCTGAACCGGTTCACTGAACCGCTTCAGTGAACCGCTTCACCCAGCCGGTGACCGGCTCACGTTGCGGGCTCTGAGTCCATCACCATCACGGAGGTCCATGCATGAGCAATCGCTCGGCCCACCAAACGCCCGATCGCGACCTCCAGCGCTCCGAGCTGCGCGAGCTCGTCACGCGCATCGCCGCCGAGCCCGACCAGTGGCGGCAGTTGGTCCGCTACGACGTGGCCGAGCGTCACTTCGAGCAGCTCTGGCGCGACGACCACGTCGACGTATGGGTGATCACTTGGGCGCGTGGCAGCGACACCGGCTTCCACGACCATGACGTGTCGCGCGGAGCCGTGGCTGTCATCGAGGGCGAGTTGGTGGAGGAGCGCCTCGCGCTGAGCGGAACACCGCGGGAGATCCACCATGACGCAGGCGGTGTCTTCGACTTCGACGCCTCACACGTGCATCGCATGCGCCACGACGTCGACCGGCCCGCGGTATCGATCCACGCGTATTCGCCGCCGCTCTGCAGGATGGGGGCCTACGCCGTCGACGCCGACGGAACCCTGCGGCGCGAGTCGATCTCGTACGTCGAGGAATTGCGCCCGGTCGAGACCGCGGCGTAGGGCCCGAACTCCGCGTTCGACGCGGCCTGCGCCGGGGTCGATGGGCAAGCTCAGTTAACTCTCAGGCAGACCCGAGTCTCGCCTGAAGCTTCTGGTGCAGACTCCGAGGCCATCGAGACAACGTCGCCGATCGGCTCGCCAGCAGTCTGCGAGCTCTCGCGACCCGAAAGGAGTGACCGACCATGGACCTTGCCGCAGCATTGATCGTCAACATCGCACTTGGGGTCGTTGCCTTCACGTCGATCCTCGCCCTCGCGTGGTGGGCCATCAAGACCGGTGAGCACGGACCTCCGGGTTGGCGCCGCTTCCGCCCCGGGCGGCCCGAGGCCGGGGTCGAGGCAGCGGCTGCGGGCTGACCCTCGCCTGACCTTCCTGGACCCGCCCGAGCCAGCGATACAGGGCGACAAACACGAACACGGCGTAAGGGATCGAGCCCGGGCCCCACATGATCCCAGCCGCGACCTGCTGGTCGCCCAGCGCCGACAGCCCGCCGGGCCGAGTCTGAAGCTCGCCATACCCCGAGTAGAGCGGGGAGGGCGCGAAGGCGACCACCACCGCGAGCAACCAGCTGACGGTCGCCCCCAGTAGGACGTAGGCCACGCGCTGTGGCTGGTCGAGGCGAGATCGCAGGGGTGGCGACTCGATGACCTGCGCCCAGAAGAGCACGGCGAGCACTAGGAAGGACACGTGCTCGATGTCGTGTATCACCTGGCTCTGCAGCGTCAGCCCGTATAGAGCGGGCACGTGCCACACGCAGAGATCTGTGTTGAAGAGGATCCAGATCGGAATCGGGGCTGCGATCGCGCGGCCCGCTGCGCGCAGCACTCGCCAGCCCGGCGAGCGGACGTAGGCGGCCGCCAGCCGGCGCCGAGCACGCAGCGGCAGTCCCTTCCAGGTGGGGGTCCACGGCGCCGCGAGCACGAGCAGTGGCGCTGCGACCATCATCAGCAGCACGTGCTGGACCATGTGCACCCAGAAGAGACGGTCGGCTTGGTCGTCGATCGTGGAATCGAGCGCGAGCACGATGGTCGCCAGGCTCGCCCAGAACGCCGCCGCTCGCCAGCGGAGCGCCCCGCGGCGCCCCGCCGACACGATTCTCAACTGGCGCCGGCTCCCGCGCGCGTATAGGAGCGCCGCGACCAGCGCCATGAGAAAAGGTGGGGCGAGCGGTGAGGGCATCAGCTGGACAGCGCGCGCAGGTCGCGAACCACCTGGCCCGACGGGAAGGGATAGTTGAAGCCCGCGCGCTCGTAGCCCCGCCCGTCGATCAGGTAGATCGCCGTGCTGTGGTTCACATCCCCTTGGGCCTGCGCAACCTCGATCCCGTACGCGCGCCAGACCGGCCTCAGCCCGGCGGGGCTCCCGCGAAGCCAGTGCCAGTCGCCGCTGAAGCCGTAGCGAGCGCCGGCAGCCCCGCTACTTGCGGCGGTGTCCTCCCAGGGGTTGACGCTGACAACGAGCAGTGTCACCGCACGATGGCTGCCCACGCGCTCCAGGACCGTGCGGATCGAGGGCCCCTGAAGCGTGCAGATGAACTTGCAATGGGAGTCCATGAAGGTGAGCAGAACCGTGCGGCCGCGCTCGCCCGAGAGCGAGACGAGGCGGTTCGACTGATCGCGGAGCGCGAACTGCGGCGCGAGGCGGCGGCCCGGAGGCCATACCGCGTCTCCCGCCAGCGCGTGGGTCGGCAGCGAGCCGGAAGAGGCGGACTCGGCGGCGACGCCACCGGCGCGCCCGGCGTGCGCCAAGTGCAGCGCCAGCCCTCCCAACGCACCGGTGGCGAGGCAGCCGCCGATGAGCATGGCCGTGGCGGGCGGGCTGAGCGGCCAGCCATGAACGCGCGGCCATGCTGGCGGAGCCCTACTCATTCCGATGCCGCAGGTGCCAATGGTGGCGGGGCGGCGCGGGGTGCCTCTCGCTCGGAAGAGCGGGCCAGCCGCGGCGGGCGGCCCACCACCACGACAGGAGCACGACCACGAGCAGGCCCAGAGGGATGACCAGGGTGAGCACCGCGCCCGACGTCACGTGACTTGGGGCGCCGGTGCCGCCCACGTCCGCGAAGACAAGCCAGGCTGTGGTCAGCGCATCCATCAGGTGAGCGGGTCGATCGCCAGGGCCACGAACAGGAGCGCCAGGTAGAGAAGCGAGAAGTGGAACAGCCGGGCGGCGCGCGCGGGAGTGACCTCGCCGCGCAGGCGTAGTGCCAGCGCGATCAGGCATGCGTCCAGCGCAAGAGCGGCGGCGAGGTACAGGCCACCCGCGCTCCGCCACAGGAAGGGCAGCAGCGTCACACCGCCCAGCACGAGCGAGTAGCGGAGGATCTGCCGCGCCGTCTCGCGATCGCCACGGACAACCGGGAGCATCGGGATTCCCGCGGCCGCGTACTCGCGCTTGATCAGCAGCGCGAGTGCCCAGAAGTGCGGTGGGGTCCAGAAGAAGACGATCAAGAACAGGAACAGAGCCGGCAGCGTGAGGTCACCGCGGGCGGCAGCCCAGCCGACGAGCGGCGGAATCGCGCCCGCCGCCCCGCCGATCACGATGTTTTGCGGCGTTGAGCGCTTGAGCCAGCGTGTGTAGACGAGCACGTAGCCGAGGTTGCCCACTGCGGCCAGCAAAGCCGTGAGCAGGTTGATCACGCTCGCCAGCAGCACGAATGAGAAGGCGGACAGCGCGAGCCCGAACTCGAGCGCGCGCGGTGGGGCGACGCGACCGGACACGAGCGGGCGGTTAGCGGTGCGGCTGCCCATCAGGGCGTCGACGTCGCGGTCGAGGAGGTGGTTGAGCGCGCTTGCGCCACCCGATGCGAGCGCCCCACCCGCGAGCAGTGCGGCGAGCTTGCCGAGGTCGGGTATGCCCTGCGCGCCGGCGAACATCCCCGCGGCAGCCGTCAGGAGCAGCAGCGTCATGATGCGCGGCTTGGTGAGTGCCACGTAGTCACGCCACGGTCCGGCGGGCAGCGCCTCGCCGCGGTAGCAGGCCGCGGCCACCAGCAGCGTCGCAGCAAACGCGAGCGCCGCGACCGCAAGGTGAAGCCCGCGCGCCCAGCCCGGGCTCCCGTCGAAGGCGAGCACGCCGCCGAGCGCGCTGTCGGCGATAACCAGAGCGACCGCA
>JBKPDA010000103.1:0-3923 GCA_046727635.1 Actinomycetota bacterium
GCGCTGTCCTACGCGCATGGCGCAACGGACGTACCGCTGCTGGGTGAGACGATCGGAGCAAACTTCGAGCGGACGGTGGCACGCGTCCCGGACGCCGATGCGCTCGTTTCCCGCCACCAGGGGCTGCGCTACACGTACGCCGAGCTGAACGAGCGGGTAGACGAACTGGCTCGTGGCCTGGTCGGGCTCGGCTTCGAGCCGGGCGACCGTCTGGGCATCTGGAGCCCCAACTGCGTGGAATGGGTGCTGCTCCAGTTCGCCACGGCCAAGACCGGGGTGATCCTCGTGAACATCAACCCCGCCTACCGCACGTCGGAGCTCGAGTACGCGCTCAAGCAGTCGGCCTGCCGCGTGCTGGTCTCGGCGCGCTCGTTCAAGAGCTCCGACTACGAGACGATGATCGCGGAGGTCGCGCCGCCGGAGCTGCGTACGATCTTCCTCGGGTCGTCCGAGTGGGACGAGTTGTTCACGCTGGAGGCCGAGCTGCCCACCGGCCTGCAGTTCGACCACCCGATCAACATCCAGTACACGAGCGGCACCACGGGCTTCCCGAAGGGCGCCACGCTCAGCCACCACAACATCCTCAACAACGGCTTCTTCATCGGCGAGTACTGCCGCTACACCGAGGCCGACCGCGTCTGCATCCCCGTTCCCTTCTACCACTGCTTCGGCATGGTGCTGGGCAACCTGGCCTGCACCACCCACGGCGCGTGCATGGTGATCCCGAACGACGCGTTCGAGCCGCTATCGGTGCTCGAGACGGTGGAGGCCGAGCGCTGCACCTCGCTCTATGGCGTGCCCACGATGTTCATCGCGCAGCTCGAGCATCCGGACTTCGAGCGGTTCGACTACAGCTCGCTCCGCACCGGGATCATGGCCGGCTCGCCGTGCCCGGTGGAGGTGATGCGCAAGGTCATCGAGCGCATGCACATGGACGAGGTGACCATCTGCTACGGCATGACGGAGACCTCGCCGGTGTCCACGCAGACGGGCGCGGAGGACTCGGTGGAGCGGCGCGTCTCCAGTGTCGGGCGGGTGCACCCGCACGTGGAGGTGAAGATCGTGGAGCCGGTCAGCGGAGAGGTGGTGCCGCGGGGTGAGCCGGGTGAGCTGCTCACCCGCGGCTACTCGGTGATGCTCGGCTACTGGGACGACCCCGAGCGAACGGCCGAGGCCATCGACCGGGCACGCTGGATGCACACCGGCGACCTCGCCACGATGGACGACGAGGGCTACGTGAACATCGTCGGCCGCTCAAAGGACATGATCATCCGCGGCGGCGAGAACGTGTACCCGCGCGAGATCGAGGAGTTCCTCTACACCCACCCCGAGGTCGCGGACGTGGCCGTGATCGGCGTGCCCGACGAGAAGTACGGCGAGGAGGTCATGGCGTGGGTGCAGCTGCGCGAGGGCTCGTCGCTGGCGCCTGACGAGCTGAGGGAGTTCTGCCGCGGCAAGATCGCTCACTACAAGGTGCCGCGCTATGTGGAGATCGTCGACGACTTCCCGATGACGATCACCGGCAAGGTTCAGAAGTTCAAGATGCGCGAAGCGGCTGTCGAGAAGCTCGGCCTGAAGGAGGCCGTGACCGCCTAGCCGAAGAGCTGGTCGACCGAGCACTCCTCGGGCGACTTGTCGTCGCGCCAGCGCAGGAACTTGGCGCCGTGGCGGATGCGCCGCCCGGTGATGTGCTCGAACGCGATCTCGCACACCAGCTCGGGCCGCAGCCCCTCCCAGACCAGCTCCTCGTCCGACTTCCAGCGCGAGGGCTCGCCCGAGCCGCGCTCGTAGGTGCGGTAGGGCTCGAGTAGCGCGGGCAGCTCGCGCTTCTGCTTCGCGCTGAAGCCCGATGTGTGGCCCACCACGTGCAGCTGGTCCCCGTCGTAGAGGCCGAGGATCAGCGAGCCGACGGTGTTCTCCTCCTTGCCGAAGCGAAACGCCATCACCACGGTGTCGGCCGTACGCACGCGCTTGATCTTCAGCATGCCGGTGCGTTCGCCGGGCTTGTACGGGGCATCCGCTTCTTTTGCGACCACGCCTTCCGAACGGCCGCCGAACCACACCTCCGCCGCCTCCGCGTCGTCAGTGCAAGGGGTCAGTTGGACCGGGTCGGCGATAACCGACGTCAGCCGGTTCCGGCGTTCCGCATAAGGCAGCTCGCACAGCACCTTGTCGCCCTCGGCCAGCAGGTCGAAGGCCACGTACGCAGCGGGGGTCTTCTCCGCCAGCATCTGCACGCGCGAGGCGGCCGGGTGGATGCGCTGGCTCAGGAGGTCGAACTCCTGGATTCCGTCGACTACCACCACCATCTCGCCATCGAGCACGAGCCGCTCGCCCGGCAGCTGGAGCACCTGCTCCACCACCTCGGGGAAGTAGCGGTTCATCGGCCGGCCGTTGCGCGACTGGAGGTGCACGTCGTCGCCGTCGCGGAACACGATCGTGCGAAAGCCGTCCCACTTCGGCTCGAAGCGCCAGCCGTCGCCGCTCGGCAGCTGCTTGGCCGGGCGGGCCAGCTGGGGCATCACCGGAGGCTTGAGCGGAAGGGACACGGCTAGGATCCTTGCATGGCCGATCACGAGGCGACAGTTGCCGAGGAGGAGTACCTCCAAATCATCTACTGGTTGAAGGAGGCGAACCTCCCCATTACCGGCGCCAACATCGCCCGCGCCATGCAGCTCTCGGCGCCCACCGTGCACGAGATGGTGGGTCGCCTGGAGAACGACGGCTACGTGAAGCGCAACGAGGACAAGTCGCTCGAGTTCACGGAGTCCGGCCACGAGCACGCTCAGGCGATCGTGCGCCGCCACCGCTTGATAGAGCGCTTCCTGACCGACGTGCTGGGCATCCCGTGGCACGAGGTGCACGAGGAGGCCGAGCGGCTCGAGCACGCGATGTCGCCCGTGCTCGAGGAGCGCATGCTCGCCGCCATCGGCGACGCCACCACCTGCCCCCACGGCCATCCGATCGTGGAGGGCGCCCGCCTCGAGGGCGTGCCGCTGGCCGATGTGGGCGAGGGCGCCAGCGTGCGCGTGCTGCGCTTCGAGAACGAGGCGGAGGACCTGCTGCTCTACCTCAGGGACTCTGGCCTCTACCCGGGCCTCGAGGGCAAGCTGGCCTCGGCCGACGACGACGAGGTCACGGTCGACGCAAACGGCGAGAGCTTCACCGTCACGCGCAGCGTGGCCGAGACCGTCTCCGTGATCGCCGACCCCTCACCGCCCGCGCGCACGGTGCTGCCGGACAAGCTCGTGCTGACGAAGGACCGCTTCGGCCGCTAGGCGTCTGCGCGCCCTTTTGCCCGACGAATAGTCGCAATTTGCGCCTAAACGAGCCGCCCGTCGAAAGCGGTCACGCATGCTATGGATCCACCTGGGTACCGCGCGCCGAGTACGAACCCGGTCAGCGCGCCAATCGACACCACCACGTCGCCGCCGGCGACAGATCCGGTGGACGTGGCCCCGGCTCCGACGGATGGCGCTCCGGCGCCGAGCACGGATCCAGCCACCCCGCCGCCGGACGCAACGCGACCGCCGGCCGATCCGGTGGTTGTGGCGCCCGCGCCCACGGATGGCGCGCCGGCGCCGAGCACGGACCCGGTCAGCCCGCCAATCGACACTTCGCCACCGCCGGCGACCGACCCGGTCGATGTCGCGCCGGTGCCGGTGCCGGTGAATGACACGACAGCGCCGGTAACCGATCCCGTCAGCACGCCGGTGAGCGCGACGCCGGTGCCGAGCACGAAGCCGGTCGATCCGGTGATCGCGCCTGTCGCTGGCACACCGGCGCCGCCACCAAATCAGGCTCCGGCTGTGAGTACTCCCGTGATCGATCCGCTTGCGCCGATCACCACAGGCCCCGCACCGAGCGACATCGCGACCCCGACGCCGACTCCCGTCGCCAATGTGACGGCACCCGTGCAGACC
>JBKPDA010000104.1:0-4724 GCA_046727635.1 Actinomycetota bacterium
GAAGAAGTGGAGGTCGTGCTCCCAGGTGAAGCCGATGCCGCCGTGCACCTGGAGCGCCGAGGCGGTCACGTTCCAGCCGGCATCCGCGGCGTACGCCTTCGCCATCGAGGCGGCCAGCGCGGCCGACTCGGGCTCGTAGTCCGACGCCCAGCCGGCGTAGTAGGCGGCCGAGCGGGAGCTCTCCACCTCGAGCAGCATCTGCGCGCAGCGGTGCGACACCGCCTGGTAGGAGCCGATCGGGCGGTCGAACTGCTTGCGGTCCTTCGCGTACTCCACGGCCATCTCCATTACCCGCTGGGCGAGCCCCACGAGCTCGGCCGCAAGGGCGGTCTCGGCGCGGTCGATCCCGCCGGAGAAGTCGCCGGCCAGCGGCTCGCCGCCGTCGGCGCGCACGGACGAGAAGCGGCGCGTGGCGTCGATCGTCGCGCGCGGCTCGATCTCGGCGTCGCCCGCCTTCACCACCATGGCCGCGTCGCCGTCCACCAGCACGATCACCGCGGCGCTGTCGGCGTCGGGCACAAGCGACGCTTCGCCGTTCGCAACCACGCCAACGGTGCCGCGTTGCTCGCCCGAGGCGATCCCGGGCAGCCAGCGCTGCTTCTGCTCCTCGCTGCCGCCATGCAGGATCGCCAGCCCGGCGGCCGCGTTCGAGAAGAACGGCGACGGCGCGAGCGCGTAGCCCAGCTCCTCCATCACGATCACCAGCTCGACCACGCCGAGCCCCTGTCCGCCGTAATCCTCGGGTATGAAGATGCCCGGCCAGCCGAGCTCGGAGATCTCGCTCCAGAGACCGTCGTCGTAGGTGCGCGACTCCGCGAGCTCCCGCAGCTTCTCGGCCTTGTAGCGGCTGGCGAGGAAGTCCCTGGCGGTGCGCTTGATCGCCTGCTGATCGTCCGTGAAGTCGAAGTTCAAGCCGCTACCTCATCTTCGGCAGGCCGAGCACGCGCTCGGCGATGATGTTCTTGAGGATCTCGGTGGTGCCGCCCTCGATCGAGTTCGCGCGGGCGCGCAGGAAGCGGTAGGTCCACCTGTCGTCGACGAGCGGCCCGTCGGCACCGCGCACGTCCATGGCCAGCTCGGTGAGCGCCTGGTTGATGTCAGACCACTGCCACTTGGGCAGGGAGCCCTCGGGGCCAGGGAAGCCGCGCTTCATCTGGCTGGTCAGGCCGCGGTAGGCGTTGAGGCGCAGTGTCTCCGACTCGATGTACAGCTGGCCCACGCGTTGGCGGATGACAGGGTCGTCGTCGAGCCCGCGCTCGCGCACCAGCTCCATCAGCTCGCCGAGCGCGATCTTCACCGCCACCGCGGAGCCGAAGGCGATGCCCGCGCGCTCGTTCATGAGCGTGGTGATGGCCACGTTCCAGCCCTCGCCGGGCTGCCCGACCACGTTCTCGTCAGGGATGTACGCCTCTTCCATGAAGATCTCGTTGAACTCGGACTCGCCGGTGATCTGCCGCAGCGGGCGCACTTGCACGCCGTCCTGCTCCATGTCCATCAGGAAGTACGTGAGGCCCTTGTGCTTGGGGGCGTCCGGGTCCGTGCGCGCCACGAGCATGCACCACTTGGCCTCGTGCGCGAACGTGGTCCACACCTTCTGCCCGGTGACCTTCCACCCGCCGTTCGCCTTCACGGCCTTGGTCTTGAGCGACGCGAGGTCCGATCCCGACTCGGGCTCAGAGAAGCCCTGGCACCAGATCTCCTCGGCGGAGAGGATGGGCTCGAGGAAGCGCTGCTTCTGCTCCTCGGTGCCGTGGTGGATCACCACGGGGCCGCCCATCGCGAGGCCGAGCACGTTGGCGGTGGCCGGCGTTTTCGCGCGCGCCATTTCCTCGTTGTAGATGGCCTGCTCGATCAGCGTGGCACCGCGGCCGCCGTACTCCTTCGGCCACGAGAGTCCCGCGTAGCCTGCGCTGTGCAGCTTGCGCTGCCACTCGCGCCGGAACTGGAAGGCGTCCTCGTCGCCGGTGGGCTCTGGGCCGGGATGGTTGCGCTCGAGCCAGTCGCGCAGCTCGTCGCTGAACGCCTGCTCCTGGGGCGAAAGAGTCAGATCCACGAGGTGTCTCGGATCCTATCCGTTATCGCCCTGTTCGAGTGCGCGCTGTGCCTCCTCGAGCTCGTGCTTCACCACGCCGCGCTGGTTCGGGATAAGCAGCCGCTGCTCGAGCAGCGGGATCGCCTTGTCCGGCTGACCGGCCCGGAAGTAGGCGTCCGCGAGGTTGAAGAGCGCGTAGGCGTAGTTGATGTCAGTCGCGCGGGCCTCCGGCGGGAAGGCCGCGACCGCGCGCTCGAGGATCGGAATCGCCTGCGCGGGCTGACCGGCGTCGATCAGCGCCTTGCCCTGGTCGTTCAGCTGGCGACCGACTTCAGCTCCCGCCGCAGTCGGAGCGGGCGTCGTCTGCGCAGGCTGCGACTGGGTCTTGGCCTTTGCCTTCGCCTTGTGCACCGGAGCGCCGGCCGCCTTCTTGCCGGAGGAGCCGCCGTTGTCGTTCCCCATGGTGAGCGCGAGCACCGCCACCACGGCCACCACGACCAGCGCAAGCACCGGGATCCAGCGCGGGAAACCGCCCGAGGTCCTGAGCGGCAGCGTGACGCTGTCGGTGCGCCGCTGGCGTGAGCCGGCGGACGGCAGGAGCGCGCGACGGAGCTCGTCGACCAGCGCGCCGGCCGAGCGCTGCCTGTCCGCGGGGTTGCGCGCCATCGCCCGCTCGAGCGCCTCGGCAGCGCCGCGCGGAGCGTCCGGCCAGGCGTCGCGCAGGTCGGGCGGTGGCTCGCTGGTGGCGCGGCGCGCGATCTCCATCGGCGACGAGCCGTCGTGTGCCTTGCGGCCGCTGAGCAGCTCGTAGCTGACCGCGCCGAGCGCATACACGTCCACGGCCGGCGTGGGGCGCTCGCCCTCGAGCTGCTCGGGCGCCATGTACGCGGGCGTGCCGAGTGCCAGGCCCGTGCGCGTAATGCGCGTGCTGTCGGTGGCCACGCCGATGCCGAGGTCGGCCAGCTTCACCATGCCGTCACGACCGAGCAGCACGTTGCCGGGCTTCACGTCGCGGTGCACGACTCCCTGGGCGTGCGCGTGGTCGAGCGCCGCGCCCACCGCTCCGATGATGTCGAGCGCCTGACGCATCGGCAGCGGCCCGCGCCGCAGCGCGTCGCCGAGCGTCTCGCCATCCACGTACTCCATGACGATCAGCACGCCCTCGCCGTAGGTCTCGGTGTCGAACACCGAGACCAGGTTGGGATGGTTCAGCGACGCGCCCAGCCGCGCCTCGCGGTGGAGGCGGCGTTCCATGTCGTCGGGGCTGCCGGTGTGCAGCCGCTTGACCGCCACCAGGCGGCCGAGCCGCTCGTCCTCACAGAGCAGAACGGTGGCGGCTCCGCCCGCGCCGAGCCGCCGGACCACGCGGTATCGCTGGGCCAGAAGCGTGCCGTTGGTCTCGACGGCCACGCCGACGTTGTACCCGATTGGAAGCCGCTACACGCGCTGGATTACGGTGCCCGTCCCGAGCCCGCCGCCGCAGCACATGGTCACTAGCCCGACCTCCTTGTCGGAGCGCTCGAGCTCGTGCAGCAGCGTGGTGATGAGACGGGCGCCCGTGGAGCCGAGCGGATGCCCGAGGGCGATCGCCCCGCCGTTCACGTTCACGCGATCCATGTCCGGGTCGAGCTCGCGCCGCCAGGCAGCCACGACGGACGCAAACGCCTCGTTGATCTCCACGAGGTCGATGTCGTTCATCGTCATGCCGTTGCGGTCGAGCAGCTTCTTCGTGGCCGGGATGGGGCCGGTGAGCATGATCACCGGGTCGACGCCGACCGTGGTCTGGTCGACGATCCGGGCGCGCGGCTTGAGGCCGAGCGACTCGGCCTTCCCCCGCTCCATCAGCAGCACCGCGGCGGCGCCGTCGGAGATCTGCGACGAGTTGCCTGCGGTGATCTTGCCGTCCGGCTTGAACGCCGGCTTCAGGCCCGCGAGCGTCTCGAGGTTGGTGTCGGGGCGGATGCCCTGGTCGGTGACGTAGGTGTCGCCGTTCACCTGGAAGGGGATGGTCTCGCGCTCGAAGCGGCCCTCCTCGGTGGCCTTGGCGGCGAGCTGGTGGGAGCGCATCCCGATCTCGTCGAGCTCCGAGCGGGGTATCTCCCACTTGTCCGCGATCATCTCGGCCGAGATGCCCTGCGGCACGAGGTTGTACTTGGCCATCAGCTCCTCGGGCCAGGGCGAGCCGACCTCGTCGACCCACTTGAAGCCCACGCCCATCGGGATGTGGCCCATATGCTCGACGCCGGATCCGATCACGGCGTCATGCACGCCGGAGGCGATCAGCGCCGCGGCGAAGTTCACGGCCTGCTGCGCGGAGCCGCACTGGCGGTCGACCGTGGTGGCGGGCGTCTCGATCGGCAGGCCGGCCTGCAGCCAGGCGTTGCGACCCACGTTGAACATCTGCTCGCCGTACTGCTGCACACAGCCGGTGATGACGTCCTCGACCTCCCCCGCGGGGATGCCGGCGCGCTCGATCACCTCGGTGTAGCACTTGCCGAGGAGCTCGTTGGGGTGAGTGTCCTTGTAGTAGCCCTTCTCCGGGTGGCCGCGTCCGATCGGGGTCCGGACCGCCTCGACGATGACTACTTCCCGCCCACTCTCCATCGGCATTTCTACAACCTCCTGGTGGCGCCCTATGGCGTATAAAGCCGCTTCGCTTATGTACTGTACTCAATTGACTGGTGAGTCAATC
>JBKPDA010000105.1:0-4055 GCA_046727635.1 Actinomycetota bacterium
CGTTCTCTACCGCTACCAGGCGCTCACCTCGAAGTTCATCGACGAGCGCTGGGAGGCAATGCGCGCGCTGCCAAGCTGCGAGCCCGCCTGTCAGGCGCTCGGGAGCGGCGCGGCAAGCTACCTGCGCCTCCAGGGCGTACCCGGCGTGGACGCCGAGCCGGCGCTGCGCGCCATGCTCGATCGCCTCTACCCCGAGGTCACCAGCTTCGAGTTTCCTGAGGAGCGCTTCGAGCACGTCTACGCGGAGGTGGAGCGCGTCCTTTACGACGGCACCCTGCCGTCCGCCGTGATCGCCCCGCTGCCCGGCTTCGACCTCGAGCGCGACCGGCTCGATCTGGGTGACGGTCTCGCCCTCGTGGCCGGCGAGCTGATGGACGCGCCGCCCGAGGCCGTTTGGTCCGACGCGCGCGAGCGCAGCGGCGACCCGTACGTGCTCTGCGTGCTCGAGCGCGACATCCGCACCGACATGCCGCTGCCCGTCACCGAGGCGCGCATCCGCTTCCGGCGCGTGCTGAGCGCGCTGCGTCTCTTCAAACCGGGTGCGGTGGCGCTCGGGCCGCTCGCATGGGCCCGCGCCGACGAGGGCGCCTGGCAGCCGGTCAGTCTCGGCTCGGGCGGGCACCTGCGCGGCGAGCCGTGGTTCCTGTCCAAGGACGAGGAGAGCGATCTGGCCGAGCTGATCGACCTGCTCGCGGGATCGCGCCACGGCGGAACTCTTGGCTGGGCCCTCAGCCGGTTCGAGATGGGGTGCGAGCGCGCGCTCGACACCGAGGCGCTGTCGGACTACCTGCTCGCGCTGCGCGCCCTGCTCGACGGCATGGACGACACCGGGCGCGCGAGCCTCTCGCTGCGGCTGGCCGCCCTCTGCGCCGAGGAGGACGAGCGCCGGCCGCTGCAGCGGCGGGTGGAGCTGGCGTTCGCGCTCGAGCGCTTCGTGATCGGGGGTGGGAGCAGCGAGGCGTACCTGGACGAGATCGGCTCGGACTCCCCGCGCGACCTCGTGGTCGAGGTGGAGGAGTGCCTGCGGGCGCTGTTGCGCGACGTGATGTGCGGGTACCTCGATGCGGATTTGAAGCACTCGGCTGATGACATTCTCTTGCGCTCGGGCGAGCCGGTGGAAATAACCGCGCGGGATACGCGGAGGTGGCCGCCTCGTGGGGAGAGATCACAGATCACGGATCACGGATCACAGATCACAGATCACGGATCACAGGAGGAGCCCGAGGCGGAGCCCGACCCCGAGCCTGAACCCGAGCCGCAGGTTGTCGGACCCGAGCCACAGGCCGTCGAGCCCGAGCCGGAGCCCGAGCCCGAGGTGCCCGAGCCGCCTCCGCCTCCGCCCGGGGAGCAGGACACGGATGAGTTCGAGGTCGTCGAGGAGGACGAGGAGCTCGCGGCCGGGGTCACTCCATCCGCCGACTGGGGCTTCGACGAGGACGCCGAGAGCTACTCCGCGCCCGTGTAGGTGTTCAATCGCGGTGTGAGGCGCACCGCGTTCGTTGGTACCGCAGCGCTGCTCGTGGCCGTCGCCGGCTGCGGCGGCGGCGGGAGCTCGAAGACGCAGGCCAGCGCGCCTGCCCAGTCGGCGCCTGCCGTCAGCACCACCATCACCGAGACCACTCGGACCACGAGTAGGGCGCCGAAACCGAAGCCCGCGAGGCAGTCGCCCACTACGAACAGCAGCGCGCCGCTGACGGTCAGCTCCAAATACACGTGCAAGGGCAAGCCGCTCCGCGGGCTGTCCGGTTCCGGGCCCGTGAAGGTGGATCCGCCCGTGGTGAAGCCCGGCCAGTCGTTCACGGTGACGGTCACCGACCGCAGCGTGAGGGTGGCCGACGTCAGCCTCACGGGAGTGTCGTCGACGCCGATCGTCGCGCACGGCGTGGCCGCGGACGACGGCATAGCGGCGCGGCTGAAGATGCCGGCCGGCGCCAGCTGCGGGAACAAGCTGCTGGAGATCGAGGGCGACCTGAGCGCCGAGGCCTACGTGGGCGTCAGCGGCTAGGTGCCCTAGGACGCGGCGGGCACCGCCTCGCTGGCGAAGAGGTACTCGTTCATCTCAATCAGGCCCCGGATGTCGTGCACGTCGTCCTCGAGGTCGGGGACGAGGATCGGCGGCGGTCCGGTGCGCAGCTGGCGAGTGAGCCGCTTCACGTTCTCGCGGTCGCGGTTGGCCAGCACCTCGTAGTCGTCGAGGTTGCTCGCCACCTTGCCACCCAGCTGCTCGCCGAGCAGTTGCGTGAGCTCCAGCTCGTCGGGCTCCTCGCCCTCCACCGCCAGGGTGTGCATGCGGTTCACCACCACGCCGCCGAACGGCATGTGGCGCTCGCGCAGCCGCCGGTGGAAGAACACCGCCTCTTCCACCGCCGCGCGGCGCGGCGAGGTGACGAGCACGAAGGTGGTGCGCTTGTCGCCGAGCAGCTCGTTCACCCGCGCGGCGCGCTCGCGGAAGCCCTCCGCCATGTCGCCGAAGCTCTGGAAGAACTCCGAGAGGTCCTGCAGCAGGTCCACGCCCGTCACCCGCTTGAGCGCCGAGAACACCATCCCGGCACCGCGGCCGAACACCTTCAGACCCAACCGTCCCGGTCGCATGAACAGCTGCAGCGAGCGCGAGTCCACGAACCGCGACAGCCGCTCGGGCGCGTCGAGGAAGTCGAGCGCGTTGCGGGTGGGCGGCGTGTCCAGCACAAGCAGGTCATAGCGCTCCTCCTGGTGCAGCTCGTAGAGCTTCTCCATCGCCATGTACTCCTGCGAGCCGGCCACGGCGCTCGACAGCTCCTGGTAGATGCGGTTGGAGAGCACGGCGTCGCGGGTGCGCTCGTCGGAGGCGTGGCGCTCGATCAGCTCGTCGAAGGTGCGCTTGGCGTCGAGCATCATCGCCCACAGCTCGCCGCGCATCTCCAGGCCATGCTCGGCGAAGCGCTCGGGATCCACCTGGCGCGCCTCGTTGTCCAGCTCGGTCAGGCCGAGCGAGTTGGCGAGGCGCTTGGCGGGGTCGATGGTGAGCACCGCCACCTTCATGCCCTCCGCGGCCATTCCCATCGCGATCGCGGCGGAGGTGGTGGTCTTCCCGACGCCGCCGGCCCCTCCGCAGATGCAGATCTCCTTCCCCTCGAGCAGCCGCGAGATGCTCATAGCGATCGCTCGAGCTCCTGGCTCAGATCCTTGAACGAGCCCAGGTCGAGCTCGGGCTCGAACAGGAACGGGAGCGTGACCGGGTCGCGGCCGAGCTCCTTGCGCAGGCGGCTGAGCTCGGCGCGCTGTGTGCGCGCGCGGCCATGCTCGAACAACGCGGCGCGAAGAGCGGCCCGCACACCCGGCGAGCCGTTCGAGTCCACCGCCCGCTCGATGCGCTCGGCCTCGCTCTCGGAGAAGCGCTCGGGGTAGAGGGCGTTCACCACGACCGCGTCCACGTCCATGCCCATCTCGACCGCAAGCTCCTGGCGGAACTCGAGCGTCTCGTTCACCGGCATCTCCTCCGGCAGCGCGACGGTGACCACCCCGGTGAGCTTCGGGTCCGTGATGAAGCTGTTGATGATTCCGGCCTGCCGGCTGATCGGGCCGACGCGCGCGGCGTCGCGGAACGTGGCGGGCGTGCGGAGGACGCCGAGGCCATGGCCGGTGGACGGCGCGTCCACGATCACGAAGTCGTAGGGGGAGGCCTTCGCGCTGCGCCGCTCGAGCTGGGCCAGCTCCCAGATCTTCCCGATGGTCACGAGCTCGCGCATGCCCGGCGTGGCGGCGGCGAAGTACTGGAACAGCCGGTTGTCGAAAAGGAGCGCGTAGAAGGGCGCTTTCACCTGGCTGCGCAGGTACTCCTCCATCGAACGCTGTGGGTCGATCGAGATCGCGAACAGGCGCGGCGCCAGCTCAGTTTCGCTGTAGCCAACCCCCTCGCGGCGGAATGCCTGGGACATTCGCTCCTCATGAGCTACCTCGCACACGATGGTTCGCTTGCCCGCGCGCGCGGCCGCCAGGCCGAGCGCCGCGGACACGGTCGTCTTACCGACGCCGCCCTTTCCGGTCACGAAGACCAGGCGCTTGTCGAAGATGCG
>JBKPDA010000106.1:0-9989 GCA_046727635.1 Actinomycetota bacterium
GCTCGTTCATCTCACCGCCGGCTGGCTCGCGCTAGAGCCGAGCTTCGAGCGCAAGTACAAGCTCGGCGACCACCTTCACGACGACGCTCGGGCGGTGACGAAGGTGAAGCGCCGGCTCTACGAGCTGCGCCACCCGAGCGATTACCCCGGCGCGCCGGGCGAGGAGCTCACCTGGCTGCTCGACGACATGGCGGCCGCCGGCTCGCCGGGCGACTACGAGTTCGTGGCGTACGGCGAGGCGAAGCCGACGCTCGTGAGGGCGATGGAGATCCACCTGCGCGAGCTCGACCCGGTCACCGACGAGCCGTCGCTGCGGCTGCTTACGCAGATCCTCGAGCGCCAGCGGCGTCACGTCGCCGAGCTGCCCGTGGACTCGCGCCAGCAGGCGATCGAGGACGTGGGCTTGCTGCCGATCCTGCTCAGGGAGAAGCGCGAGCTGGGGGTGATGGGCCGGCTCGTGGAGCCCGCCCGCGACGACTTCGTGGAGGTGACCGAGGACGGCGACCCCTACCTCTCCGCGGACCTCTACATCAACGGCGAGGAGAACCACGTGCCGGTGGAGCCCGAGGAGCAGAAGCACTTCTTCCACGGGCTGATGGACGCGGAGCTGTCGGCCGCCGAGCTGATGGCGCGCAACATGCACGAGCACCCGGACATGCCCTGGGACTTCCACGTGGACATGGCGCGCCAGACCTGGGACGAGCTGCGCCACGCGCGCGTTCACGACATTCTCATGCAGACCGAGCTGGGCTGCCGCTGGGGCGATTACCCGGTGGGCTTCTCGTACTTCAAGTCGATCTACGCCTACGACCTGCTCGGCCGCCTGGCGCTCTTCAACGGCACCAGCGAGCAGAAGGCGATGTGGCGCCACTCCCACCGCCGCAAGGTGCTGGTGGAGCGCGGCCAGGCCCAGGTGGCGAAGGTGTTCGACTACCTGCTGGCGGACGAGGTTCCCCACGTGCACAACGGGACGCGCTGGGGCAGCTGGCTGCTCGGCGGCGACGAGCACGCCTACCGCGAAAAGGTCCGCGAGCTCCGCCAGGGGCTGGACGCCACTGGGCAGCCCACAGGCGCCCCTTCGGGGAGCTAGCCGCACCGCCAACACGCCTGACTGCCGTATGGCCGCGGGGTTCCCGGCCGACGACCATACCCGGCATGACCACGCTTCTCTTCACCTCCGGCCACGACCGGCACTGGGACGCCCAGGTGGCGCTCCGGCGTCCGGACCTGGTGCTCGAGGAGAGCGACGGCGTCGAGCGCATGACCGACCGCTACTGGGAGCTCACGGCCTCCGAGTACGGCCCGCTCGGCACCGCCGCCACCGACCGCGTGCGCGTCCTGCGCCATCTGATCCACGAGGCGTCGCGAGAGCCGCACGCGGAGCGCGATCCGGTGATCAGCGCCCAGCGTGAGCTGGCCGATCAGCTCGGCGAGGATGGCGAGTGGACTGCCGCCCAGGCCGCCCGCCTGGCCGCCCTGATCGAGCCGCGCGCCGGCGCCCGTCCCGAGATCGTCCAGATGGACGACGGTACGCTGCTGGTCGGCTTCGGCCCCCGCCGCCGCGGCGGCGTGTTCAGCATCGACAGGACAGGTCGCGCCGCCTGGACCGAGCTGACCGCCGACACGGCCCAGCTCGCCGCGGCCTAGGCGCCGGGGCTACTCGTCCTCGTCGTAGTCGGGTCCGTCTTCCTCGTCGGGCTGGAGCTCGTCGTCGTCCTCGGTCTCCTCGTCGAGGCCAAGGTCGGCGTCGTCTGAGTCGGCCCGGAAGTGCCCGCGCCCATCGCCACCGTGGTAGGTGGCCTGGAACTTCTCGAGCAGCTCGTCGCGGGCGGACTCGTCGACGGGCAGGTCGTCGGAGATCAGCACCCAGTCGGCGCCCTCGAACTCCTCCATGTTGAAGATGTCGGAGTCCATCGAGGGGGAGTCGTCGACCACGATCATTACCTCCGTCTGGGGGTTGAAATAGGTCCCCGGACGGATGATCAGCTCGTCCAACTCATAGCGACGACCACGGGCCATGGGCGTATCTATACCCGATTGGTCAAGGCGGCTACGCGCCGAGGTCCCGCAGCTGACGCTCCACCTCGGCCTCCACGTCAAGGGGCGGCTCGCCGCGGCGGAGCCGGCGCTCGTTTCGCGCCTCAACGAGCTGGCGCACCTCTTCCCTGAGACTGTCGTCGCGGCTCGTCTGCGGGGCGGCGATCAGGCTGGCCACTTCGGCGTCGACGTCGAGCGGCGGCTCCCCGCGAGCCACGCGGCGCGCCGACTTCGCCTCCACCATCTGCCGGATCTCCTCGACTGCCTCGGCACGGGCGGCGGGACTCTCGGGCGCCGGCCCGGCGCCCGGATCGCGGTCCAGCGAGAACGTGCCCTTGCCCACCTGGTCGTAGAGGCGGCCGCTTCCGACGAACGTAACGACGGCCGCCACGATCCCGAGGATCGAGACCACGATCACGACCACAGCCAGCCCGCTGTCCACCTGGCTTACAGTGTTCCCGATGTGGCGCCGACTACGCCGCCGATCGCTGGCGCCGAGCCGGCCGGCGATCTACCCGGATCAGCTGGGGCTCGCCCTCCTTTCGCTCGCCGCCATCGCGGGCGGCATCTACCTGGTCGTGCGCGTGCTCATCTCCTGACCAGGGTGAGGGCGGCTCTCGTGAGCTTGCGCTGACCGCGCCCGTCCCGCGCGCTGGCGCTCGCGAGCGCCGCGAGCCGCCGGTGACCGCGCAGCAGCTTGCGGCCCTTCTTCGACACGCGCAGGTTCACCTTGCCGCCAGTCCCGCTGGGAACCCGGAAGGACGTGTGGCCGAGCCCGATTCGCCCGTTCTTCAGCGTCAGCCGGCCGGCGCAGGAGCTCGCGGCGTCGGCCGGGCAGCGCACGACGATCCGCGCCACCCCGCTGCGGCTGACCCTGACCACCCGAGCGGCTAGCGCCACTCCGGCGAACGGCCCCGCCGCGCTGGTGGAGTCGCCGCTCTGCGTAGAGCCGCCGCTCGAGCCTCCGGAGCCGCTCGTGCCGCCCACGGTGGGGTCGAGCGTCACCGACACGTTGATCAGCCCGCCGCCCGTGCTGATGGGCAGCGCCCCGAGACCCGATCCGATCAGCGAGCCCACCACGGGCAGGCCCGTCACGATTCCGACCAGGTCGGAGCCCGTACCGGCGGACTCGAGCGGAACTTGCGTGCCCAGCAGACCGACGATGTCTCCCGCGCGCACGGGGATGCTCGTCGTGAAGGTGCTCAGGGTCGCTGCCGGAATGGTCTTCTGGCCGCTCTGGGCCACGAACGAGTACTGGCCCGCCGTGGACGCCGGGCGAAACACCTGAAGCCGAGCCGAGCAGCCCGTAATCAGGCAGCTGAGGGAGCTGGGGGCGCCCTGGGTGCTCCACGAGGTGATGGTGCCGCCGCCGGAGGGGATCACGTAGGAGGGTGAGGTGGCGCCCGAGGCGAGCTGAAAGACGCTGCAGTTCACGCAGTCCGCCGCGGTGCCCGAAGGCGCCGTCTGGCCAAGCCGAACCGTGGCTCCTGATGCCGCTGGAGCCGCCGCGAGGCCAAGCAGGAACAGGCATGCGATCCGTCGCAGGTGCTGCATTCGTCCCTCCTTGAACGATGTGTGGCCACGAAGCTAGAAACGTTGAACGGGGGCGTCAACTTCTCTCGACAACTGGCTGATGGATTGATGCGCCCATCTATGGGGTACTCTTGAAATGCGTCGTTGACTGACGAATCAATCGAGCGGGAGAACCGCTTGCCGCGCCACTGGCGCAGCAGTTGAGACAAGGAGCTTTGAAGTGGTCGATTTCACGCTTACCGACGAGCAGAAGGACATGCGCGAGATGGCGCATGACTTCGCTGAGAAGGAGATCCGACCCGTCGCCTGGGACTACGACAAGGACGGTACGTGGCCTCAGGACATCATCGAGAAGGCGTGGGAGGTGGGCCTGATGAACACCCACCTTCCGGAGGAGTACGGGGGCCCGGGCCTCGACTACCTCACGGGCGCGATCATCGAGGAGGAGATGGGCTGGGGCTGTTCCGGCATCGGCACGTCCCTCAGCTGTAACGGGCTCGCCACCGCGCCGATTGTCCTCGGGGGCTCCGAGGAGATCAAGAAGAAGTACCTGGGCATGCTCGCCGAGGCGCCGAAGCTGGCTTCGTTCTGCCTCACCGAGCCGGACGCCGGGTCCGACGTCTCCGGCATGCGCACCACCGCCGTGAAGAAGGGCAACCAGTGGGTGATCAACGGCAGCAAGTGCTTCATCACCAACGGCGGTTACGCGGACTACTACACGGTCTACGCGAAGACCGACAAGGAGGCCGGCCACCGCGGCATCAGCGCCTTCGTGGTTGACCGCCACCTCGACGGCGTGTCCGTCGACAAGAAGGAGGACAAGCTCGGCCAGCGCGCCTCGAACACGGCGACGATCTCGTTCAACGACGTCGCGATTCCCGAGGAGAACCTGCTCGCCGAGGAGAACAAGGGCTTCAAGCTCGCGATGATGACGCTCGACCGCACGCGCCCGGGCGTCGCCGCCATGGCCGTCGGCATCGGCCGCGCGGCCTTCGAGTTCGCCCGCGACTACTCCAAGGAGCGCGTCCAGTTCGGCGTGCCGATCGCGATGCACCAGGCGATCCAGTTCATGATCGCCGACATGGCCACCAAGCTCGAGGCGGCCCGCCTGCTCACCTGGCAGTCGGCAGCGCTGCTCGACCAGGGCCAGCGCAACACGCTTGCCAGCTCGCACGCCAAGCGCTTCGCCGCGGACTCGGCGATGGAGATCACCGTCGACGCCGTGCAGGTGTACGGCGGCTACGGCTTCATCAAGGAGTACCCGGTCGAGAAGCTGATGCGCGACGCGAAGATCATGCAGCTCTACGAGGGCACCTCGCAGATCCAGCGCCTCGTGATCGCGCGCGAGGTGCTCATGCCGCGCCGCGTGGAGGAGCCCGCGGCCACCACGGCCTGAGCTGCGCACACACGTGAGTCGAAGAGGGGCGTCCGCGGGAGGGCGCCCCTCTTTTATTGCCGTGCGGCGAGCTTGCGCGCCAGCGACTGCACCGCGAAGAATGCCGGCCTTCGCACCGGCATCGGGCTCGCGCTCGGCGGGTCCGCCACGTTGCCTCCGAGCAGTCCCTCGGAGGCGTCACCGCCGCTGCCGTTGTCGCGCTCGGTGACGAACACCTTCGCCGCGCCTGCGCGGAGCAGGGCCGGTATCGATGCCGTCAGGTAGTCGGCTTGCGCCTGCGCTCCCGAGCGGTAGGAGGGATCGGTCTGGTAGGCCGGGTCGGAGGGGTAGCCGTGCTCGGTCACCCACAGCGGGCCATGGAAGCCCTTGCTCGCGAAGTACTCGATCCACCCGTGGATGCCGGGCGCAAGTGCCGCGAGCGGCGTCCGCAGGTGCACGTTGGCCACGTCGAACTTGTGGATGGCGTTCGCTCCCGGCGTGGCGAACACCCGGTCGAGCCAGGCCTTGGAGCTGCCGCTCCCGATTCCGCCTATCAGCACCCGCGCTTGTGGGTCAGCTTGATGGATCGCGTCATAGCTCGCCGACAGCATGCGAGCGTACTGGGCTGGGCTGCCGAGGAAGGAGCGCGGCGCGTCCGGCTCGTTCACGATCTCCCAGTCCCCGATCGTGCCGCCTGAGTGAGCAACCACCTGGCCTGCCAGGGCGCCGTATCGAGCGGCGTCGTCGGCGCCGCAGCGGTAGCTCGCCTCGGGCGGGGCGCCAGGCGGGCAGCTCGCCAGCCAGGCGGGCGTGGCGGTGACGTTGGCGAGCACCTGGAGCCGGTAAGCGCGGGCCAGGCGAAGGTAGTCGTCGAGGCTGGACCAATCCGCTTGCCCGGCCGACGGGAAGATCGCGCTGAGATCCACGTCCACCCGGATCTCGGAGACGCCGAGAGCCGCGGCCTGGCTGAACATCGCCTGCTTGAAGATGTAGGGCGCCCTGCTGTAGAGCATCGAATGAGCTCCGAGCGGGCCGGCCCGGACCGCGGCGGGCGCCGGCGCCGGCGGTGTCGTAGTGGTGGTGGGCGGCGGGCGAGAGGGACCGTGAGAGCTCAGCAAGAGAGCCAGTCCGACGGACAGGACGGCAGCACCGGCGACCCCGGCCCCGATGGCAACCCGCCTCGACCTCATGAACGCGGTTGTAGCGCTAGCGGCGAGTGAAGGTGACGGTGACCGTCCGCGTCACGTCGTCGGTCGTCACCGGGGAGTCTGGGTCCCCCTGGAGCGTCTTGCGGTGGTGGCTCGTCCCGGTGACCTTCACAACCCTGTGGCGGAAGAACGAGCGGGCGCTCGGCATCGTGATGGGCAGCTCGGGAAGCTTGGTGCCGAAGAAGTCCACGTCGCCGAACTGGGTCACGGTGCCCACCTGGCAGTCGGTCTTGCGGAAGTCGTCCGCGAAGAGGTTGAACTTCAGCCGGCTGGCGTCCAGGCCCTCCAGATAGACGTGCGGTCTCCGCAGCTGCTCGATGCCGCAGTGGGACTTGTCCACCGGGTCGCACGGCTGGTCCGGGGTGGACGCCGGGCTGGTGTTGTCCACCGTCGTGATCGAGCCCGAGGCGGGCTGTGGGGGTAGGAAGGTGGTCTGGTGGAAGCTCCCAAAGGTGAGACCCACCAGCAGCCACGCGTGGTCCCCACGCTGCCTCGTCACGAGCACGTGGATCGACTTCTTGTTCTGGAAGCTCATCGTCACGCTGCCGTCGCCGTTCGTACCGCAGAGCCCCGGCGTGGTCACGCTCCAATGGTCTACGAACTGGCCGCTGATCGTCACGCGATGGGTCCAGGCGAACCTCGCTGCGGCCTGGCTCGCGGTGGCCCCGGCTAGGGCGGTCGTGATCAGGGCAATCACCAGCGCACGCTGCACAGAGCGACCCTCTCACACTCCGGACGCCGTGTCAGGATCCCCCAATGCCCCAGCCCGGCAAGTCGCGCAGGGAAGCCACGCGCGAAGCGGTCCGGCGCACCAGCCGGATCGCCGACCCGCGCGAGGTCGCCCGCGAGGCCGGCCGCCCGGCAGGGCCCGCCGAGCCGTTCAGCGGCGGCTTACGCCGCGAGGTGCTGCCGCTGCTCGTCCTGCACTACATCAGCGGCCAGCCCTCCTATGGCAACCAGCTTATGGAGCGGATCTCGGAGGTCACCGCAGGGGTCCTGTCGGTGAATCCGAACACGATGTACCCGCTTCTGCGGCAGCTGGAGGCCCGCGGCCTGATCAAGGGGGAGTGGGAGCATCCGGAGCGCCGCAGCCGCCGCTACTACGCGATCACCGACGAGGGGCGTGATGAGTACGAGCGTCTGCGTGTGGACGTGCGCCCCTTCCTCGACTCGCTCTCGCGCTCGATCGAGGAGATAGTGGGCGAGGTCTTCGGCTGATGCCCCTGGTGCGCGAGACGAGGATCGTGCCGCTGACGGTGGAGCGCGCCGCCGAGCTGTGGACGGACGTGGACCGCTGGGCCACCTTCATCGATGGGTTTGCACACGCCATCGACCGCGACCCGGAGTGGCCGCGGGCAGGCTCGAAGCTCGTGTGGGAGTCCACGCCGGGCGGTCGCGGTCGCGTAACAGAGCGAGTGCTCACCTGGGTGGCGCCGAACGAGGGGCCGGGCAAGCTCTCCACCCAGATCTTCGAGGAGTCGCTCGTGGGCACGCAGACGGTCACGTTCGAGCCCGGCGGGGGCGGTTGCCAGGTCACGATCGAGCTCCAGTACGAGCTTCAGCCCACCTCGTTTGCCAGACAGGGAGTGATCGGCAAGCTCACCGACGTGTTCTTCATCCGGCGCGCACTCTCCGACTCGCTCGCGCGCACGCTCAGGCGCTTCGCCACCGAAGCGGAAGAGGAAATCGCCCTGTAGCCTTCGCCGCCGCGGGCAGCCGCCGCTCGCGCATCCCGGATTCCGGAGGTCTGATGTTCGTTTTCAAAGCCGCCGTCGTCGGCGCCGGCACGATGGGGGGCGAGATCGCGCAGACGATCGCCTCTGCGGGTCTGCCGGTGGTGCTGAAGGACGTCGAGCAGAGGTTCGTGGACCAGGGTCTCGACAAGGCCCGCCAGGTCACGCAGGGGCAGCTCGGCGGGCTCGTAGCCAAGGAGAAGATCACCCAGGAGGACGCCGACCGCCAGCTCGAGGAGATCGTGGGCCGCATCACCGGCACCACCGAGTACGAGGGCTTTGGCGACGCCGACTTCGTGATCGAGGCCGTGCCCGAGCGCATGCCGATCAAGCAGGCTGTGTTCGCCGAGCTCGACGCGGTCACGCCGGGCCACGCGATCCTCGCCTCGAACACCTCTTCACTGTCGATCACCGAGATGGGCGAGGCCACCAGCCGACCCGACAAGGTCGTCGGCTTCCACTACTTCTACCCGGCCTCGATCATGCGCCTGATCGAGGTGATCGAGGGCGACGAGACCTCCGAGGACACCGTCCAGTCGGCGCTCAACTTCGCCCAGCAGATCCGCAAGCAGCCGATCCGCTGCGCCGAGGTACCCGGCTTCGTGGTCAACCGAATCCTCAACTCCGCCGTGTCCGAGATCTGGCGCGTCCAGGAGGAGGAGGGCATCGACGTGAAGGAGGTCGACAAGATCGTCCAGGAGTCGAAGGCGGCGCCTATGGGGCCGTTCTTCCTCGGCGATCTGCTCGGCCTCGACACCGTCCTGCACGTGGCCGAGCACCTGCGCGAGTCATACGGCGACCGCTTCTACGTGCACCGGCAGATGAAGGAGCTGGTCGAGGCCGGAAACCTCGGGCAGAAGACCGGGAAGGGTTTCTATGAGCACGGTTGAGCAGACCACCAGCACGCTCGTCGGGCGCTTCTCGCTGAAGGCGCTCGTGGAGTGCTGCCTCGTCCTCGAGGAGGGCGTGGCCGGCATCAAGGACATCGACATCGGCATGATGGCCGGCGCAGGCATCCTGCCCGGGCCGTTCGCGCGCGCTGACGAACAGGGACTGGACGTGGTGCTCGAGGCGCTCGAGCGGGCGCAGTCGGAATGGGGCGAGTGGTTCGAGCCGCCGCTCATCCTGCGCCGCCTGGTGGCGCAGGGCAGGCTGGGCAAGAAGACCGGCCAGGGCTTCTTCCCCTACCCCCAGCCCGACGCGGGCGAGCAGCGCGAGACCGTCCTGCTCGAGACGCGCGGCGACGTCGCGATCGCATGGCTCAACCGTGCGCCCACGAACCCGCTGTCGCCGCAGCTGATCAACGAGCTGAGCGAGGTGTGGGAGTCGGTGGAGGGCAAGGCGAGGGCGCTCGTGATCGCCTCGTCGAACCCGTTCACGTTCTCCGCCGGCGCCGACATCAAGGCGTTCACGAGCATGGACCCCGAGAAGGAGGGGCGCGAGATGGTCGAGCGCACCCACTCGCTCGCCCGCTCGATGGAGCGCTCGCGGACGGTCACGATCGCGGCCGTGAACTCGATCGCCTTCGGTGGCGGCTGCGAGCTGGCGATGGCGTGCGACTTCCGCATCGCGGCGGACTCAGCCACGTTCGGCCAGCCGGAGATCAGCCTCGGGATCATCCCGGGCTTCGGCGGCACCCAGCGACTGCCGCGGCTCGTGGGGGAGGGCAAGGCGCTCGAGATGAACCTGACGGGCACGCCGATCGGCTCCTGGGAGGCGCTCCGCTACGGCCTCGTGAACCAAGTGGTGCCCGACCACGAGCTGTTCGACACGGCGCTCTCCTGGGCGCGCAAGCTGGCGCAGCAGGCGCCGGTGGCCATCCAGCAGATCAAGGAGGTTTCGCACCGCCCGGATCTCGACGAGGGGCTGCGCGCCGAGGCGGAGGGCTTCGCCACCGCGTTTGGCGCCGAGGACGCCAAGGAGGGCATCGGGGCGTTTCTTGGAAAGCGCCAGCCGCGGTTCAAGGGCAGTTGACAGTTGACGGTTGACAGTTCCCAGGCTCGTGCGGAGCGGGTCTCCGAGCTCCTCGCCGGCTCCTCGAGTGCTGTGGTGCTCACGGGGGCGGGGGTGTCGGTGCCGTCCGGCATCCCCGACTTCCGCACG
>JBKPDA010000107.1:0-7674 GCA_046727635.1 Actinomycetota bacterium
ACCGCCGGCTCGAGCTCCATGCCCTTGCGCGTGAGCGCGTACTCCACGCGCACGGGCGAGCCGTCCAGCACGCGCCGCTCGACGATCTCCTCGCCCTCGAGCTCCTTCAGGCGCTCGGACAGCAGGCGGTCGGAAAGGTCGGGCACGAGGTGCCTGATCTCGGAGAAGCGCAGCGGGCCGTCGAGGAGCACGAGCAGGATGGCACCGGTCCAGCGCTTGCCGATGAGCTCGACTGCCCGGTGGTAGAGCTGGCAGCATTCCTGGCGGCCTGCCAGTGCCTCTACCGTGGCTTGGCTGTCGCTGTGGACCTCCGTCACCACGCTCGCGGCCATGGCCGAATCCTAGTAACTCATGCGGCCTGTGCCACGCGGGCGCGCTCGGCCGAGCCGTCGCGCGGCAGGTCTCCCGCTCGCGTCATCAGGTTGGTGAAGGTGGCCAGCGCCACGTGCGCCACCGCCTCGAGGATCTGCTCGTCATCCCAGTCCGCCTCGCGCGCGGCTTCGAGATGGTGCACCGGCGGGGCGCCGGAGGTCTCGAGCAGCGCCTTGAGGAAGCGCAGCAGCGCCGTCTCGCGCTCGTCGTGCGAGTCGAACTCGCGCGCGAGGGCGATCTCGTCGAGGCCGAGACCCGCGTCGCGCGCCGCGCGGTGGAGCGCCGGCAGCGAGTAGTCGCTGCCCTCGTACTCCGCCACCGCCAGCGCGATCCGCTGCTGCGTGGGCCACGGAAGCCCCCCGTGGCGAAGCTCCGAGCGGAAGCGCGCGTAGGCGCGCAGCGTCGCCGGCGACCCGGCGAGCACTCCGAGGAAGTTCGAGAGTTGCCCTCCGCTCGCGAGGGCCCCTTTCAGCACGGGAAGGCTGAGCTCCGGCGCGGTCAACTCATCATGGACCTGGAACCGACTCTCCTTGGTCTTCATACCCCCGCTTCTTTCTGCACGTTCCGTACGTGCGGTCTGTCCACCCGCCCTGGCCAACGGCCACTGAGCTGCCCCATGTGCGTTGCAGCACCAGCGGTGTCCATCGCGTATACCGGCTCGAAGGAGCAGGAAACACAAATTGCTCGTTATGTGCTGCTTTTTCAGCCGATTTTTGCGCGGTCAAGCGCCAAGTTCCATGCAATTACCGCAGCGGCGGTAACCGGTTCAGGGTCTGAGGTAGGGAAACGATTGACCCTGGGCCGATACGCGAATGAGTTGCGTCCGGCCGCCGGCGAGCACCCATGTGCTCGCATCGAGCGACGCCGGCGCGCACCCCGGCGGCCCGAAGAAGGTCTGGATCGTGCCGCTGTAGCGGTCCGGGGCCACGGGGCGCATGCGCCACACCACCGTGTTCGCCGCCACCGTGCAGCCGTTGGCGATCGTGAACTGCTCGCGGGCCCGTCCCACGTACAGCTGCTGCTCCAGCGCAACCACCACTCCCGCGCCGTTGCGCACCCACGTGCCGAGCACCGGATCCGTGGCGCTGAGCGGCGGGCGCACGCGCTTGAAGGTGCCGGGCGGCGGGCGGCGGCCTCCGGGCAGCTTGGACGACTCCGAGAAGAAGAGCTCGCTGGCCTGCGTGATCGTCGAGGCCACCAGGATGCGCCTGCAGTTGCCGCCGACCACGGCGAGGCGGCCCTTCCAGGTGTCGGCGCCGCCACGGATGCCCTTGAAGCGGTACCCGCGGAACACCTCGCTGCCCTTGCGCTCGAGGCAGCGGCCCACGCGGATGCTCGACAGCGAGCGGCCGAACATCAGGCCGTGGCGGCTGACGAAGCGGTAGTGGTGGCCGTGGAAGCTCCAGTCGCCGAGCAGCTGGAAGCGCGGGGTGGGCGTGGCGGTGGCCGCAGAGGCGGGTGCCGCGACCACGCAGCATGCGAGCGTCAGCAGTGCGTGGGCGAGGCGCGGTCGCACACGCGGAATTCGATCAGATCGTGCGGACCGCTACTAGCCGTGGGCGGTTATTACGGCCATCACGATCAGCACGATGCCCAGCAGCACCGCGTACATGGCGATGCGGTCCGGCTGCGCCGCCATGCGATGGACCGTCGGCGACTGCCGGCGCGAAGGAGAGGTCCTGCGGCGCGGCGGCGGGTCGGGCTGACCCTTGATCTGGATCGTCCTGCGCTCTGTGTAACGCGGGAAGGGGTAGACGTCGGCGACGCGCTCGTCTTGTTCGCGCGCAACCGATCCTGCTTCGCCCCGAAGTTGTGCCTGAGCCCTACTCATTAGGCCAACTGGCGCGGGACCCTAGCAGGATCCGCGGACGGAAGCGCGCCCTGATTGGGCAGCAAAAGGCCCAAATTCCAGGGTGACCTACTGGCCGGCTACCGTGGCGACGAAGGCCGCGACGGCCTGGGCGTTACTGCCCTGCAGCAGCCCCGAGGGCATCCGGCCCTGGCCGGTGCCGCCGATCCTGATCGCGTTGAGCACGCGCTGCTCGGCGGCCGTGTGGGTCGCCGTGTTGAGGCCGATGCGGTCGAGGTCGGGCCCGGTGACACCGCGCGCGTTCACGGCAGCGAGCGTATGACAGCTCGCGCAGGTCGATCGGAACAGGGTCTTGCCCTTCTGCACCTGGTCCGACGGGATGATCGTCTGGAGCTTGTTGGTGGCGCCTTCCGCGTCCTGGCGGTTGGCGAGGATGATCGCGGGCACCGCGACCCCGACGCCCGCGTAGATGACCACAATCAGCACCTTGAAGGCGCCGCTCGCGCGCGTGAGGTAGGCATGGCGCGCCTGGCCCGGGCCACCGCTGAACCCGATGAAGAGCACCCCGATGCCGATCAGCACCCAGGGGATCAGGAAGATGACGATGTACATCCGGCGGCGGATGCTAACCGAGCGCGCCGATGTGCAGTCGAGTCCCTACGAGGACGAGCGGAGGCGTGCCGATCGGCCCCCGCGCTGGCGGGCCGGGGGCGTGCGGCAGCGGCCGCCCGACGGGCAGTCGTGCTCCAGAGGCTGCGGCTCCGGCCGTGGCTCGCTCGAGCCGAGCTCGTCCCGCACCTGGTCCACCGACTGCCGGATCAGCCGGGAGACGTGCATCTGCGAGATCCCCACGCGATCGGCGATCTCCGACTGGGTCAGCCCGAGGAAGAAGCGCATGTGGAGGATCGCCCGCTCGCGGTCCGCCAGCATGCGGAAGCCCTGCCGCAGTAGCTCGCGGTGCTCGACGAGCTGGTAGCCCTCGTCCACGTCCCCTAGCGCCTCGAGCGGATCGCCGCTCTCCTCGTCGGAGTCGTCGACCCGCTCGGAGAGCGAGACCGTGGTGTAGGCGCGCGAGGACTCGAGCGCCTCCACCACCTGCTCGGTGCTGGCGTCCGTGGCCTGGGCCAGCTCGTCGACGCTAGGCGAGCGGCCGAGCTGGCTGGTGAGCTCGTCCACCACGCGGCCGAGCTTCACGTTGAGCTCCTGCACGTCACGCGGGACACGGACCGACCAGCCCTTGTCGCGGAAGTGCCGCTTGATCTCGCCGAGGATGTTCGGCGCCGCATAGGTGGCGAGCGTGACCTTGTGCTTGCCGTCGTAGCGGTCCACCGCCTTGATCAGTCCAACGCAACCAACCTGCGTCAGATCGTCGATCGTCTCGCCGCGGTGGGCGTAGCGCTGGGCCAGCCTCCGCACGAAGCCGAGGTGACGCTCGATCAGCTCCTGCCGTGCCCGAACGTCACCGAGCTCGTGATAGCGGCGAATCAGGTCGCCATCGTTGGCTGAGTTGTAGAGCAGGCCCGCGCCCGCCCCGGTATGGACGGCCATCGGCTTATTGCCTTATACCGCTGTGGCCGCTTCTCTGCGTGCCCGCTTCCAGCTGCCGAAGGCGGCGAACACGTCGCCCAGGCCTGGAAGCGTGCTGTCGGCCGACGCGCGCTGCTGGTAGTCCACCATCAGCAGGCGCTCCGGCCGCGATCCGAGCTGCTTCGCAACCGCTCGGATAGCGACGCGAACCTCGTCCGGTGTCGCGTCGGAACCGTCCCGTCGTTTGGCCTGGTGCGCAAAAACGCCGGCGGCGGTTCCGCGAGCGCCAGGGGTGGCGGCAGGTGTCGGTCGTGCTCTCCCTGCCCCGATCAAGAGACGGCAATGGGGGCAACGAGTGGGTAGGTCTGGCCAAGACTCTCCGACCTTCTGCTCCACCAGCAGGAAACAGTGGGGGCAGTACGCGTCGGCTGGAGCCTTGGCCGCTTTGGTCTTGCTGAGCTGAGCCATCGGTCCTCCTTGGAGAACTTCTCCGTAACCCGGATCAGCCGGGCTCCTCTCGCACCTACTACTCGCCTGACGGTACTCCGGCTAAACGCGACCGAGCGCCTTCGACGTCACCCATTTGGGGTAGTGCCTCTACCCACGGTCCGCGTGCTGACTAAACGCCGAGCGGTTACGCGGCCAAGGCCTGGAGCTCGCGCTCCTCGGCCAGCCTGCGGAGGGCCCGGCGCTCGAGCTTGCGCACGCCCTCGGGCGAGAGTCCGATGAGCTTGGCCACTTCGCGTAGGGCCAGCGGCTCGCCGCCGCCGATGCCAAAACGGAGCTCGATCACGCGCCGGGCGTTCGGGTCGAGGCGCTGGAGCGCCCTGCGGATCGACTCCTCCTCGAGCTCCACCGCCACCTCCTCGAGGGGCGTCGGACCCTCGAACGGGATCAGCGAGCCAAGCTCCGCGTCGCCCTCGGAGCCCACCGGAGTCTCGAGGCTCACCGGCACCCGCTCGGCGGAGCGGAGGTCCTCGAGCTGGTGCACGTCCATCCCGAGCTGCTTCGCCACCTCCTCGTCGGTGGGCTCGCGCCCGAGCTGCGCGCCGAGCTTGCGCTCGACCGCGCGCACCTTGGTGAGCTCCTGGCCGATGTGCACGGGGATGCGGATCGTTCGCGAATGGTGCTGGAGGCCGCGCTGCATCGCCTGGCGGATCCACCACGTTGCGTAGGTGGAGAACTTGAAGCCGCGCCTGTAGTCGAACTTCTCCACCGCCCTGATCAGGCCGAGGATGCCCTCCTGGATCAGGTCGAGGAACGGCAGCCCAAGGCCGCGGTAGCGCTTGGCGTTTGCCACCACGAGGCGCAGGTTCGACTCGATCATCTTGTTCTTGGCCTGCTGGTCGCCGCGCTCGATGCGCTTGGCGAGCTCGACCTCCTCCTCGGCTGTGAGCAGCGGGCGCTGGGCGATGTCGCGCAGGAAGAGCTGGAGCGAGTCGCTCGTGGCGTCGGCCATGTCATTTGGCGAGTAGCTGGCGCGGCGCTCCTCCTTGGACGAGACGTCGTCGTCGACCTCGATGCCGCGCCGCTCGGCCTCGGCGTAGATCGCCTCGAGGCTTCCCGACTCCAGCTCTAGGTCCTCCACCGCCGCCGCGATCTCCGACAGCTCGAGCGACCCGGCTTCCTCTCCGCGCCGGTAGAGAGCGTCAAGAGTCTCATTCACTGACATCTCGCTCATGTTGCGCCCAGGATACGACTCAGCGCAACAGAACTGGACGGATCACTTAGTCAGGAGCTCGCTGCCCGCGTAAACGTTGAGCGAGTCGCCCCTGACAAACCCGCACAGAAGCATGTTCCGCTCGCGGGCGAGGTCCACCGCGAGGGTCGACGGCGGGCCCACCGCCACCAGTCCGAAGAGGCCCGCGAGGCTCGCCTTCTGCACGAGCTCGAAGGACGCGCGGCCGCTGACGCTCGCGAACACGCCCGGCAGCGGGAAGCGGCCTGAGCGCAGCAGGTGGCCGATCGCCTTGTCCATCGCGTTATGCCGCCCCACGTCCTCGCGGACCACGAGCAGCTCGCCGCTCTTCTCGAACAGCCCCGTTGCGTGCAGCCCGCCGGTACGGTCGAACGCGTGCTGCTCCTTGCGGGCCACGTCCGGCGCGGTCAGCACGATCGTGGTCTCGATCTGCGGCGCCTCGCTCACCGGCGGCGCCTCCTGGCGCACGAACTCGAGCGCGCCCTTGCCGCACACTCCACAAGACGAGGTGAGGTAGAAACGGCGCTCGTCGGAGGGGTCGCGACGCAGTCCGTTGCGGGTGCGAACGTCGACGATGTTCGCCGCAAAGTCCCTGGTAGGACCCACATCTGCGACGTCGTCGGCTCCGGTTATCAGGCCCTCGCCCGCGAGGAAGCCCACGGCCAGATCCTCGTCCTCGCCCGGGGTGCGCATCGTCACGGCCAGCGCCTCACCGTCAACGCGGATCTCGAGGGGCTCCTCCACCGCCAGCTCGTCGCGGACGCCGTGGCGCTCACCTCGGCGGAGCCGCTCGATCGTCGTCGCGGCGACGTGTGGGTCGAACGAGGTGGTCATCTACTTCGTCTGCGAGCGGGAGAACTGGGCCTGCAGCGTGGCCAGACGAGTGTCCCACTGGGCGCCCACATCCGCGATCCACCCGACCGCGTCGGCCAGCGGCGCCGGGGTGACCGTGTAGCGCACCTCGCGTCCCTCCCGGGCACTCGTGACGAGCTCCGCTGCCTTGAGCGCCTCGAGGTGCTTCACCACCGCCTGACGCGTGACCGGCAGCTCCGCGGCCAGCTGGGTGGCCGTCGCCGGACCGCGGTCGGCTAGGCGCGTGAACAGGCGCCGGCGGGTGGGATCGGAGAGGGCCGCGAAGACCTGGTCGGTGCTCACGCGTAGGCGAGCGCGAGCGGCCCCTGCGCGCTCGTCCCTCCTCCGAGTCGGTAGCTCGGCAGCGGAATGCCGATCACGTCGAGCGTCGCGAGCGGGCTCGTCTCGACGACACGGACGAGCGTTCCCTCGTCCGTCTCCGTCAACGAGATCTCGACTCGGGTGGCCACCTGCTCGTCCGGTAGGCGCCACCAGAAGATCAGTCGCTCGCCTGGCGCGACTTCCTCGACCCAGCCCTCGCGGTCGCCGATGCGCAGGTCGCCGCCTGGCACGAGGTCTATCTCAGCCTCGCCGCCCAGCCATTCGCCGTCGACCACCGACTCCCACGCCTTCTCGGGCTCGACCGGGAGCTCGACCTCCCGCTCCACTTCGTGGATGGCGATCGTCTCTTTACCTGCCTTGCCGAGCTCCATTTGACCTCCCTGAAGGTGCAACTGATCGGTTGCGCTATGGTAGCAAGAGACGTGCAACCAAACAGTTGCAGGAGGCGAACATGACACTCGTGCCAATGGTGATTGAGCAGACCTCGCGCGGCGAGCGCAGCTTCGACATCTACTCGCGGCTGCTGAACGAGCGAATCATCTTCATCGGTCAGCCGATCGACGACCAGATCGCAAACCTGGCGGTGGCCCAGCTGCTCCACCTCCAGTCGGACGATCCCGACAAGGACATCTCGATCTACATCAACTCGCCCGGAGGTGTGGTCTATGCCGGCCTGGCCATCTACGACACGATGCAGTACGTCAAGTGCGACGTGCAGACGATCTGCTTCGGCATGGCGATGTCGATGGGGTCGCTGCTCCTCACAGGTGGTGCGCCCGGCAAGCGCCTGGTGCTGCCGAACGCGCGCGTGCTGATCCACCAGCCGTCAGGCGGCTTCCAGGGACAGTCCACGGACGTGGAGATCCACGCCCGCGAGATCCTCGAGCTGCGCAAGCGCGTGGACGAGATCTACGCCAGGCACACGGGCCAGACCGTGGAGCGGGTGCACGACGACATGGAGCGCGATCGCTACTTCACGGCCGAGGAGGCCGTGGAGTACGGGCTGGCGGACCGGATCATCGAGACACACGAGCTCACTCGCACGCCGCCGGGATTCAACGGCCGCTAAGGC
>JBKPDA010000108.1:0-10753 GCA_046727635.1 Actinomycetota bacterium
CTCTGGGCGAGCATCTGGTTGCGGTCAACGTCCACCTTCGCCAGCTCGACCTTGCCGGCGCGCGAGTTCGCCGACTTCTCCAGCGCGGGGCTCAGCGCCTTGCAGGGGCCGCACCAGTCGGCCCAGAAGTCCACCACCACCGGCACCTCGCGCGAGCGCTCGACCACGCGCTCCATGAAATCCCGTTCCTCGACGTCGAACACCGCGCTCATGGGCTCACCGTGACCTTCTTCATCACCACGGTCTGGGTGGGAGCGCCCGTCTGGTCGGCGGGGTCGCCGAGCGCGCCGACCTTCTTCACCACGTCGATGCCCTTGGTCACGTTGCCGAGCAGCGCGTAGTCGGGCGGCAGCTGCGCGTCGCTGGTCGTGACCACGAAGAACTGGCTGCCCGACGTGCCGGGCGCCTCGGTCTGGGTCTTGGCCATCGCCACCACGCCAAGCCTGTACTTCGCGTTGCTCGGCGGCTTATCCACCGTGCTGAAGCCGGGTCCGCCTCCACCCGTGCCCGTCGGGTCGCCGCCCTGGATCACGAAGCCGGGCACGATGCGGTGGAAGGTGAGGCCGTCGAAGAAGCCCTTCCGCACCAGCCCTGCGAACGCGGCCGTGGTGTTCGGCGAGTCCTTCACGTCGAGCTTGAACGCGAACGTGCCGCAGTTCGTCTCGACCGTGACCGTGTAGGTCCTGCTCGCGTCGAGCTTGCCCTTGGGCTTCGTCTCGCCGCCGTTCTGGCGCGGCGACGGGGCCGACACCTGCTGGCAGCCGCCGCTCGCGGCCTGGGTCGTCGCAGCGGCGGACGTGGTTGCGGCCGCGGGCGTGCTGCTCGAGGAGCTCGAGTTGGAGCTGCCGCAACCGGTCACGGCCAGAAGGGCGGCGGGGAGCAGGGCTATCACGGCGACTCGGCGCACGAGCGCGTAAGGCTAGTAAAGGGCGACGCGCACATACGATGCGCAGCGGCATGGCGGTGTCCTCCCTCCTACGGCACTACGACCAGGTGGTCCTCGACCTCGACGGCTGCGTCTGGATCGGCCCCGACCCGATCCCGGGCTCGGTCGACGCGATCAACGCCATCCGCGAGGCGGGCAAGCGGCTGGCGTTCGTGACCAACAACTCCTGGCTCGCCGGCGAGGACCTCGTGACCAAGCTGTGGGGCATCGGCGTGCAGGCATCGCTCGCCGACGTCGTGACCGTGGGGGGCGCGATGCAGCATCTCCTGGCCGAGACCCGCCAGGGCCGGACTGCGTTCGTGATCGGCTCGGAGGCGATGTTCCGTCACGTGAAGGAGGCGGGCCTGCGGATCATGAACGGCACGGACCTCGCCTCGCGCGCGGAGGTGGTGGTGGTCGGCGCCACGCTCGATCTCACCTACGACGACCTGAAGAACGCGGCGCTCGCCGCCCGGCGCGGCGCCGACTTCCTGGCCACCGGACGCGACCCCACCTACCCGATGCCCGACGGCCTCTGGCCCGGCACGGGAGCGATCCTCGTGGCAGTGGAGGCCGCGTCGGGCCGGACGGCCTCGATCGTCGGCAAGCCCGAGCCGCAGCTCTTCTTCACCGCGCTCGACCGGCTCGGCGACGGCCGCACGCTCGTTATCGGCGATCGTCTGGACAGCGACGTGGCGGGCGCCGCCAAGGCGCGCCTCGACTCCGCCCTTGTGCTCACGGGCGAGACCACAGCCGAGGAGGCCGCAGCGGCGAAGAAGCCGAAGCCGATCGCGGTGGCGCAGAACTTGCGCGAGCTCGTACTGGGCTGACGGAACCGCTGCCAACATTGGTCAAAGGCCCGAGACCCTAGACCCGAGACCCGAGAACCCGTGGCGCGAAAGACCCACCACAAACACTCCTCCACAAAGGGCTACCGCCGCCTGCTCGACGGCCTGGCCAAGATCGAGGGCGTGCACCGCGTGGCCACGGGCCGCATCAAGCCGCGCATGGGCTCGGGTCGCCCGATCGCGCCGATCTCGAAGGTGCGTCGTACAGACTCGGGGCTGTCGATCACGATCAACACCGACGGCGCGATCGTGGACGCCTACGTGGTCACGGACAAGCCCGAGCTGGTGGAAGAAGCCATGCGCGAGCGCGGCTGGACCGCCTCGTAGTCCACGCCGAGCAGCGTGGCCGCCTCCGGCGTGACGGTGAGCCCCGCCTCGACCGCCTCGAGCAACGCCGACTCGAGCGCGATGCCGCGCGTCTCGTGCAGGTGAGCGGCGCACAGAGCGGCCACGAAGTCCGTGTGCCGATTGCCGTGCACGGCCACCGCCCCGCCCTTCCGGAGCTCGCGCCGCAGCAGCTTGAGCAGGTCGTCGAGCAGCTCGCCCGCCTCCGCGCACGACACAACCGGTGTGTGCTGCCACTCGAGCCCGGCCGCCTCGTAGTCGCCCAGGTTGTGCCGCGTGGTCATCGTGCTGATCACGAGCCGCACGCCGCTATCCCTCAGATAGGCGATGTCCACCGCACGCCGCTCCGGCCGGTGACTGCGCCCACCGCCGCCGGGGCGTTCCATAGCGCACAGCTTTTTGGGCTTCGCCCACCAGATCCTGCGAGGTTGATGCATACGGCCCCCTTCGGTCGTTCTTTAAGCTGTGAAGCCGTGAGCCACCGGTTCTCTCCCCCATGTGCCGCGTTCTTGGGTGCGTAGCCTCTGAGCCGGTCTCGATGCGGTACGAGCTGCTGGAGGCGGACAACCCGCTGATCCGGCAGTCCGAGCACCACGACTCGGGCTGGGGGATGGCCGTCTACAACCGCGATCGGGCCGACGAGCCGAAGTGCGTGCGCTTCCCCGAGGCGGCCTTCAGCGACAACGGCTTCGAGGACGCCACCGCGATGCGCGGGCGGATCTTCAACGCCCACCTGCGGCGGGCGACGATGGGCGGCCTGATGCTCGACAACACGCATCCCTTCTGCCTCGGGCCGTATTCGTTCTGCCACAACGGCACGGTGCTCCACTTCCCGCGCCTGCTCGAGCTCGGCGTGCCGAAGCCGAAGGGCACCACCGACAGCGAGCACCTCTTCAACTACCTGGTCACGCACCTCGACGAGAGCGACATCGTCGCCTCGCTGCGCCACATGGTGGAGGGCGTGATCAGCCGGTCGCAGTTCTCGGGCCTGAACTTCCTCTTCAGCGACGGCGAGAGGCTCTACGCCTACCGGCTCGGCGTGTTCGAGCTGTACTGGTTGCACCGGCCGAACCAGCTGCTCGTGGCCAGCGAACGCATCACGGACGAGCCCTGGCACTGCGTCGCTCAGGACGTGCTCCTCACGCTCGACCCGCGCGACATCGAGGAACCCCGCGCGGAGCGGCTCGTGGGCGACGTGATGATGGCGCGCGCCGACATCGTGAAGTTCGAGGAGGGCGCCCAGTTGCGGGGCGAGGAGCGCGGGAAGTTCGCCGAGGAGCGCGCGGCCCGGATGGCCGCCGCGGAGTGAGAGAGGGGCCGCTCGCCCTCTTCCTGAATCCCGCGGCGGCAGGGGGTCGTGCTGCTCGGGTGGTGCCGGAGGTGCAGCTCGAGCTCGACCGCCTCGGCGTGGCCTATCGGCTGCTCAACACACAGAGCATCGACCACGCGCGCGAGGAGGCGCGGCGCGCGGCCGAGCAGGGCGAGACCGTGGTGGCGATCGGCGGCGACGGCCTGGTGGGCACCCTGGCGGGCTCGCTTCAGGGCACGAACAGCGCGCTCGGCATCGTGCCCGGCGGCCGCGGCAACGACCTCGCGCGGGTGCTCGGCATCCCGTCCACCCCGCGCGAGGCGGCGCTGCTGCTGGTCGACGGTCCCGACAAGCTGATCGATGTGGGCACGGTGAACGGGCGGCCTTTCGTGGGGATCGCAACCGTGGGCTTCGACTCTGTGGCCAACCGGCTGGCCAACGAGGCTCGGCTGGTGCGCGGCAACCTCGTGTACATCTACGCCGGCCTGCGCACGCTCGCGGGCTGGAAGCACGCCACCTTCGAGGTGACCGTGGATGGCGAGCGCCACACGATGACCGGCTACAACGTCGCCATCGCCAACTCGAAGGCCTACGGCGGCGGCGTCCTGCTCGTGCCGCACGCGGAGCTCGACGACGGTCGCCTCGACGTGATGCTCGTGGAGGAGCATTCGAAGCTCCACTGGCTCGCGAGCGTGCCCAAGTCGTTCAAGGGCGCACATGTGGACGACCCCACTCTCCGCTGGCTGAGCGGCAGCGAGATCGAGGTGAGCGCCGACCGGCCGTTCACCGTGTACGCGGATGGCGACCCGATCGCCGACCTGCCTGCCACGATCAGGGTCACGAAGCAGTGCCTGCGCGTGATCGCACCCTGATGCTCCGCCTAAAGCTCATGCTCGCCCGCGCGCTGCGGGCCGTCAGCCGTCGCCTCGGGCGCACCGGCGGCACCACGCTGCCCGGACGCGTCCTGCTGCGCCTCGACCGGCACGCGATCGCCGAGCTGGGCTCGCGCCTCGAGCGCGGCTCGGTGCTTGTGTCGGCCACGAACGGTAAGACCACCACGGCGTCGATGCTCGCGGCGGTGCTGGAGCGCTCGGGGGCCGCCGTGGTGCACAACCGCGCCGGCTCGAACATGAACTGGGGCGTGGCCACCGCGCTGCTCGACGCGGGCCGCGACCCCGGCCAGATCGGGCTGTTCGAGGTGGACGAGGCCTGGCTCGCGTCGGTGGCCCGCGAGCTCGATCCGCCGGTCATGCTGCTGGCGAACCTGTTCCGCGACCAGCTGGACCGCTACGGCGAGCTCGAGCTCCTGGCCGATCGCTGGGCCGAGCTCGTGGCCGAGCGGGACGGGCGCACCACCTTCGTGCTGAACGCCGACGATCCGCTGGTGGCGGACCTCGGCCGTGACCGCCAGCGGGTGGTCTACTTCGGCGTGGAGGACCCCTCCCACTCGCTCGCGGCGCTCGAGCACGCTTCCGACTCGAAGCGCTGCCGCAACTGCGGCCACGAGTACGTCTACGAGGCGGTCTACCTCGGCCACCTGGGCCGCTACCGCTGCCCGAACTGCGGCCGCGAGCGTCCACGCCCGCAGGTGGCGGCTGAGCGCGTGGCCCTGCACGGCATGTCGGGCTCGGACGTGCGCATCGCCACCCCCGCCGGACCGATAGAGCTGAGCCTGCCGCTGCCGGGTCTCTACAACGTCTACAACGCGCTGGCTGCCACCGCCGCTGCCCTGCAGCTCGGCGCCACGCTCGATCAGGTGCGCGACGCCCTGGCCGCGTTCGCCGCCGCCTTCGGCCGCGTGGAGCGCCTCTCGATCGGTCCGCGCGAGGTGGCGATCCTGCTCGTGAAGAATCCCGCCGGGGCCAACGAGGTGCTGCGCACGCTGATGCTCGAGGAGGGCCAGCTCGACCTCTGGATCGCGCTGAACGACCGGATTGCCGACGGGCGCGACGTGTCCTGGATCTGGGACGCCGACTTCGAGGTGCTGGCGGGCCGCGTCCGCCACATCAGCTGCTCCGGCACGCGCGCCGAGGAGATGGCGCTGCGGCTGAAGTACGCGGGCGTGGACGCCCCGATCGCGGTAGAGCGCGAGCTAGGCCCCTCGCTCGACGCCGCTGTGGCCGCGGGCAACGGCCAGCCGCTCTACGTCCTCCCCACCTACACTGCGCTACTCGAGCTGCGCGACCTCTTGGCGCAGCGCGGCGTGGCGAGGAGGTGGTCGGAGTGAGCTCGCGCACGCTAGACGAGGCGGTGATCTGGCACGACGTGGAGTGCGCCTCGTACGCCGTGGACTTCGAGCAGTGGCTGACCCTTGCAGCCGAGTGCCCCGGCGCGCTGCTCGACATCGGCTGCGGCACCGGCCGCGTGGCGCTCAAGCTGGCCGCCGCCGGGCACGACGTGACCGGGCTCGACTCCGAGCCGGCGCTGGTGAATGCCCTCGCGGCTCGCGCCCGCGAGCGAGGGCTCCGCGTGCACACAGCCGTCGGCGACGCGCGCGTGTTCGACCTCGGCCGCACGTTCAGCCTGGTGATCGCGCCGATGCAGGTGGCGCAGCTGATGGGCGGCGCGCCCGGGCGCGCGGACATGCTTCGCTCCGTGCGGCGGCACCTGCAGCCGGGCGGCGTGTTCGCCGCCGCGCTCGCCGACCCGTTCGAGGGCGTGCCGGACGAGGACCCGCAACCACCGCTGCCGGACGTCCGCGACGAGGGTGGCTGGGTGTTCGCCAGCACACCCGTGGCCGTGAAGCCCGACGGCGACGGCACGCTGATCGAGCGTCTGCGCCAAGCAGTGTCGCCCGCCGGAGAGCTGAGCGAGTCGGTGGGGGTCGTGCGACTCGACCATCTCGATCCAGGGCTGCTCGAGTCGGAGGCCGAGCGGCTCGGCTTCCGCGCACAGCCCAGGCGCTTCGTCCCTGAGACCGAAGGCTATGTGGGCAGCACTGTCGTCGTGTTGGAGGCGATCTGAGATGCCCACGCTGCGTGTCTGCTCTCTGTATCCGGACCTCATGAACATCTACGCCGACCGCGGCAACATCGCAGTGCTGCGGGCGCGCTGCGAGTGGCGCGGCATCGGCTTCGAGGCATCGTCGTCCGGTCTTGGCGAGTCGCTCGACCCCGACTCCGCCGACGTCTTCTACATCGGCGGCGGCCAGGACCGCGACCAGGTGGCCGTTGCCGAGGACATGGCCGCCACCAAACGCACCGGGCTGCACGCCGCGCAGGAGCGCGACGCCGTGATCCTGGCCGTCTGCGGCGGCTACCAGCTGCTCGGCGCGAGCTACCAGCTGGGCGACCTGCAGCTGCCGGGCGTGGAGCTGGTGGATCTCCGCACCGTTCGCGAGCCGGGCCCGCGCCTGATCGGCAACTGCGCGATCGAGGCGGACCTCGGCACCGGACCGCAGGTGATCGCCGGCTTCGAGAACCACGGCGGGCGCACCTACCTCGGCCCCGGAGAGCAGCCGCTCGGCCGCGTGATCAAGGGCTTCGGCAACAACGGCAAGGACGGCTTTGAGGGCGTCCGCCGCGGCAACACGATCGGCACCTACCTCCACGGGCCGCTGCTGCCGAAGAACATCTGGCTCGCGGACCGCCTGATCGAGCTGGCGCTCGGCACCCGGCTGGAGCCGCTCGATGACGACTCGCTCGAGGAGGCCGCCCACCAGAGCGCGCTGCGCGCCGCCGGCGTTTAGGCGACGGGCTCGCGGAGCTTCGCCACGGCAGCCGGCGGGAACACCGCGGGTATCGCGCCCGGGTAGCGCGGAGCCACCTTCAGCGCGTGCTCGCCGGCGGGCCTGCCCTCCACAGCTTGGCGCAGGTCCTCGAACCACAGGAGCGCCCGGGTGGATGGGGCGATCATGAAGTCGGCGGCTCCCGGGTCGTCGGCATCGAGCAGGCCCGAGCCGATCCATGCGTCTACCCGGTCGAGCATCGCCGGCAGGTCGCCGAGCATCCTCGCAACGCCCTGCTCGTTCGACTTGTGGATGCGCGAGCTGGCGAAGATCGCCGGCCTCGCGGCGCGTGCGAGCACTCCCGCCGGCAGCACGGCCCGCGAGTCCTCGAGCACACTGCCTACGGCCTTGGGACAGCGCAGCAGCGAATAGGGCAGCAGCCTCCGCGCGATCGGCTGATAGTTCTCCTCGCCCCAGCTCACCGCGCTCTCCACCTCGCGGCGGCGGAGCGGATCGGCCGGGAAGAGGGCGGGCCCGGTGCGCAGCTCGTCGAGTGCGCGCAGGCTCGGCAGGCTGCCGTGGAACTTGCGGCCGTCGATGACGATGCCCGGCACGGTGACGCCGCCGAAGCCACGGACCGGCATCCCGACCCGGTGCAGGACCGGCAGCAGGTCCACGCGCCGGTACTCGATGCGCTTATGCTCGAGCGCGAGCTGAACGGTGAGCACCGAGTTCGATGCCGGGATCCCGTACAGCTTCACGGGCTTCATGTGCGGACTCTAATCGCGGCGGCGGAGGGCTAACGGCCGCTCGAGCCGAAGCCGCCGATGCCGCGCACCGTCACGTCGAGCGACTCGACCTCCAGCACATCGGGCGCCTCGTGCCTCACGAGCAGGAGCTGGGCGATCCGATCGCCCGGCGCGACCTCGAACACCTCGGTCGGATCGGTGTTGAGCAGCAGCACCCGCACCTCGCCGCGGTAGCCGGAGTCGATCAGCCCGGGCGCGTTCGGGATCGTGATCCCGTGGCGCGCGGCGAGGCCCGAGCGAGGCAGCACCAGGCCCGCCCAGCCCTCCGGAATGCCCACGGCTATGCCGGTGCCCACGCTGGCGCGCGCCCCCGGAGCGAGGGTCGCGTGCTCGACCGCGTAGAGGTCGTAGCCCGCGTCGCCGTCGTGGGCGCGAGTGGGCTCGCGCGCTCCCTCGTGAAGGCGCGAGAAGCGCAACGTCACCCGCCGTCCGGCGCCGCGCCGTTCGCGCCGTCCACCGAGAAGCGCTCGAAGCGATCGGCGACGCCGGCCGGCACGCGCGCGCGGATGTGGGCGCCCTCCGGCGTGTCCTCGCGCTCCATGTCGCCGGCCAGCTCGTGCAGCTCGGACAGCCGCCCGCCCTCGTCGTAGGGCACGAGCAGCTCCATCGGCCGCAGAGTCGCCAGGAAGCGCGCCTCGATCGCCTCGGCGAGGTCGTCCAGCCCCTCACCGGTCGCCGCGGAGATCTGCGCCGCGCGCGGATGGCGGAACGACAGCTCGCGCCGGCGGTCCTCATCGAGCAGGTCCACCTTGTTCAGCACGAGCAGCCGCGGCCGCTCGGCGGCGCCGATCTCGGCCAGCACCTCGTCCACCGCGGCAAGCTGTTGGACCAGCTCCTCCTCCGGCGCCGACGCATCCGCCACGTGCAGGATCAGGTCGGCCTCGAGCGCCTCCTCGAGCGTGGCCGCGAACGCGTCCACCAGCTGGTGGGGCAGCTTGCGAATGAACCCGACCGTGTCGGTGAGCAGGTAGCGGCGTCCCGAGATCTCGAACGAGCGCGTGGTGGGATCGAGCGTGTGGAACAGGCGGTCGCGAACGCCGACGTCCGCGTCGGTCAGCGCGTTCAGCAGGGTTGACTTGCCGGCGTTCGTGTAGCCGGCCAGCGCCACCGTGGGCAGCTGAGCGCGGTCGCGCTGCTGCCGCATCACGCGGCGCCCCGCCTTCGTGCGCTCGAGCCGGCGCTTCAGCGCGGCGATGCGGTCGCGCGCCAGGCGGCGGTCGGTCTCGATCTGGGTCTCGCCCGGGCCCCTCGTGCCGATGCCGCCGCCGAGTCGCTCGAGGTGGGTCCACAGCCCGCGCATGCGGGCCAGGTTGTATTCGAGCTGCGCAAGCTCGACCTGCAACTTGCCCTCGGCGGACGCGGCATGGTCGGCAAAGATGTCGAGGATGATGGCCGTGCGGTCGATCACCGGCACGCCCACCTCCTGCTCGAGGTTCCGCTCCTGGCGCGGCAGCAGCTCGTCGTCGCAGGCGATCAGGTTCGCGTCGCTCTCCGCCACCGCCTGCTTCAGCTCGGACAGCTTGCCCTTGCCGAGATAGCGGTCCGGGTCCGGATGGGCGCGGCGTTGGGTCAGCTCGCCGACTACCGCCACACCCGCGGTGCGAAGCAGCTCCCGCAGCTCGCTGAAGTCGATCTCGTCCGGTCCGGCGGCGATGCACAGGGCACGCTGACGCGCGCGAGGGTTGCGAATGCCCTCGCCGTAGCGCGTCTTTGCTGCGCGACCGTTCCGGCTTCTCTCCACGGTTGTTCAGTGTAGGCCCGGGGTGGGTCGATTAGAGTGCCGCCCGTGAAGGCCTTCGTCACGGGCGGGACCGGCTTCATCGGCAAGCATCTGGTGCGCAAGCTGCGGGAGCGGGGCGACGAGGTTGTGGCGCTCGTGCGCAACCCCGCGAAGGCCGGCGACCTCGATGCACAACTGGTCCAGGGCGACCTCTCGAGCGAGGACGCCATCCGCCAGGGCGTGACGGGCTGCGACGCGGTCTTCCACGTGGCCGCCACCTACAAGGTGGGCATTCCGCGCTCCGAGCACGAGGCTATGTACGACGCCAATGTGCGCGGCACCGAGCGCGTGCTCGACTCGGCGGTAGACGCCGGCGTCTCGCGCATCGTCTACGTGTCCACCGGCAACGTCTACGGCAACACCCGCGGCGTGGCGGTCGACGAGACCTACGTGCGCCCGCAGCCGCCCGACTTCCTCTCCTACTACGACGAGACCAAGTACCTCGCCCACCAGGTGGCGCTCGACCGCATCTCGAAGGGCGCCCCGATCGTGATCGTGCAGCCCGGCGGCGTGCTCGGCCCCGACGACCCCTCCGAGCTCGGCAACATGATCGACCAGGCCCGCAGCGGCAAGCTGAAGCTGCGCATGTTCCCCGACGCGGGCTTCAACTTCATCTACGTCGAGGACGTGGCCGACGGCATCCTGCTGGCCTACGACAAGGGCCGCATCGGCGAGTCCTACAACCTCGCCGGTGAGCAGGGCACCATCGGCGGTCTCGTGGACAAGACGGCCGAGTTGGCGGGACGCAAGCCGCCGAAGATCACGATGCCGCCGGCCATGATGAAGCTGGCGATCCCCGTCGGGCCGGTGGTGGGGAAGCTCATGGGCTTCCCGCCGAACCTCGCCGAGCTGATCAAGACCTCCGACGGCGTCACCTTCTGGATGACCGACAAGAAGGCGCGCGACGAGCTGGGCTTCGCGCCCCGCGACTTCGATGCGTCGATGCGCCAGACGCTCGGCGTCGGCTAGCCAGCCAGGCTCGAGCGCAGCCGCTCGACTGCCTCGGTGAGGCGCTCGTCGGGCACCGTCAACGAGATCCGGAACCAGCCCTCGCCGTTCGGCCCGTACGC
>JBKPDA010000109.1:0-14610 GCA_046727635.1 Actinomycetota bacterium
CGTGTCCGTGAAGAGAGCGCCGTCTGTCCCGAAGGTTGAGTCGAACCCGGCTCCATCGAAGCGCGCCAGCAACCCGGGGGAGCGGAACACCGGAGTGGGCGCCGAGCAGTCGACTGCGCCGTTCACGCTTCCCGCGACGACAACCTTGCCGTCGGGCTGAAGACCGATCGCGTTACCCGCGCCGCCCGCACCGCAATCCTCCCCGAACGGCCCGTAGAGCAGCTTCCCGCCGTCCCCGAATGTCGGGTCTGGCGCGCCGTCGGCGCCTGCGAGCCGCATGAGCACCAGCTCGCTGATCTCCACCATCTGCGTAGTCCCCGCAACCAAGATCTTGCCGTCGGGTTGCACGGCGAGCGCGTTGGCGTAGCTGTACGGGCGCAAGGAATCCCGGGGTTGCAGCGAGAGAAGGAGCCGTCCCCCATCGCCAAACGAGGAATCGACGCTCCCGTCCGCCCCGTTCAGCCTCGTCAGGAGCAGCTGCCCCGCGTGATAGAGCTCCGAGTCGCCTCCCAGCAGGATCTTCCCGTCCGGCTGGAGGGCAATGGCCAATGTGGACGGCCAATCGGAGAGCCCGCCGTCGAGGGGATTCGGCTCCGTCGAGACCAGCCCACCGTCGCCAAACGACGGGTCGAGCTCCCCGTTCGGCTTCAGTCGCAGAGCGATGAGCCCGCTGTACTCCTCCGTCGTGGCACCTACGCCGACCACGATCTTGCCGTCGGGCTGCACCGCCACCGCGTTCGCGGCTGACGTTCCGGACGCGCCCGTTCCGTACTGCTTCAGGAACAACCCGCCATCCGCGAACGAGGAGTCCGGCGAGCCGTCGTGGTTCAAGCGCTCGACCAGAACCTGGCGATTACCGTTTGCATCGGTCGCGAAGCCCGCCAGGACGATCTTGCCGTCCGGCTGCAGGGCAAGCGCGTTGTAGCGCGCTGCCGGCGCCGGGCCCGCCCCGAGGGCGGAGTACACGACCCCGTTCGCGCCGAAACTCGGATCCGGATCACCGGGCGAAAGCGCGGCGGCCGGCGTCGCGCAGGCGAGCAGCGCCGCGCAGATCGGGGCAAGGGCGAACAGCCGGAGTGCCGTAAAGGGTCGCAAGTGGGGCCAGTCGTCGGGGTGGAATCCCTAACGAAGGATTCCTTTACTTTCTTAACCCGGGTGGGTTAAGCCCGTCAACCTTCCAGCGAGACCCTGAGCGCCAGTTCTTGGCGATCCAGGGCAGGCTCGGCGGCTCCGACGCGCTCAACGAGTACGTCAAGCACACCGGCAGCGCCGTGTTTGCGGTGCGGCCGGGGGTGCGCCCTGGCGGGTACGTCGGCGGAGGCCTGCTCAGCTGACGATGCGGAATGTGACCTCGACCGCCTGGCCGGTCGGGCCCGCGAAGCGCGGTCGCGCCCGCAGCCGGTAGCGCCCGGGCTTGAGCTTGCGGCCATGCAGGCGGCCGCTGAAATGGAAACTGTTGAGCCCGACCTTGTCGGCGTGCGTAAAGCGGCCTACCACCGGCCAGCGCGTGCAGCGCTTGCCGATGCGGCCGCGTGCCGGCTTCATGCAGCGGTGCTTGTGCAGGACGCCGCGCGAGCGCTTGAACACCGTGAACATCGTGGTGACGGCAGCGGTGTCGTCGTAGCTCACCTGCGCGCCGACCGTCTCGGAGATCGTGGGGCCGCTGTCGGCTGCGGCGAAGACCGTCGGGATGATGCCGAGCTTGGAGAGGGTCGCGACCGACGTCGAGGGCGCGACGTTGTCAGCTCCGCCACCACCACCGCCACCGCCCGTTCCTCCGGAGGACGCTGCCGGCTGACCGATCAGCCGGGTGACCATCGCGGTCGAACCGGCACGCCCCGCCGCCACGATCTGGCCGTCGGGCTGGAGCGCGAGTGCGTCGACCTCTGACGAGCCACTCGAGCCGACACCAAGCTGGGTGAGCACGGTGCCGCTATTGCCGAACGACGGATCCAAGCTGCCGTTGGTCCCCACGAGGCGGGCAACGAGAGCCTGGTTGTTGCCGTGGGCGTCCGAAGCGGCTCCGCCAAGAACGAGACTCCCGTCTGGCTGGAGCACCATTGCACGCGCGGACGAGAACGGGGAGGCGCCGGCGCCCAGGGACTTCAGCACCGTGCCGCCGCTGCCGAACGATGGATCGAAGCCTCCCCTCGCGCCGGCAAGCCGGGCCACGAGCAAGGGCGAACTGGGCTGCGCGCTCCCAGCCGCACCTCCTGCGGCGACGATCTTCCCATCGGGCTGCAACGTGAGAGCCGACACGTTGGAACTGCGCCCCTCGTCGGCCGCGAATGGCTGGAACGTCACCAGGCCGCCGCTGCCGAACAATGGGTCGAGGCCGCCGGCGGGCGCGGCGAGGCGAGCGACGAGCGCCTCGGAGTCGCCATTGTCGTCGGCGATCCCGCCGGCGACGATTCCACCGTCTGGCTGGAGAGCAAGCGCGTCGACTTCCCATGACGCGTGGCGGCCGGCCATCCCAGGTACGAACAGAACGGTCGCATCGCCGTCTCCGAATGACGAGTCGAAGCTGCCAGTGGTGTCCAGTCGCGTGACCAGGCCCATTTCCGGACCGTCGCTGTCGAAGCCGAACCCACCCGCCACGATTTGGCCGTTCGGCTGCAGCGCCAGTGTGGTGACGGCGGCGCTGAGTGAGGTGAGCCCCCAGATCACCTCCGAGAGGACCTTGCCGTGGTCACCGAACGAGTCGTCGAAGCTCCCGTTGATCCCGCTTAGTCGCGCAACGAGGAGCAACGGGCGGTTGCTGCTATCGCTCGCGTCCCCGCCAACGACGATCTGCCCGTCGGGCTGAATCACCAGCGCCGTCGCTTCCGACGTGATCGATGACCCGGCGCCGAACTCCTTCACCACCGTTCCCTGGTCGCCGAACGTCGGATCGAGCGACCCGTCCGGATTGAGGCGCGCAACCATGAAGGCGCCGTGGCCGTTTGCATTGGTGGCCTGGCCCGCTACCACGATCTTCCCGTCGGGCTGCAAGGCGACGGCGTTGATCCGAGAGGCCGCCCCGAGCGGATAGAAGGCCACCCCGTTGTCGCCGAATGTCGGATCCGGGTCCCCCGGCGCCAGCGCCGCCGCCGACCCGGCGAAGACGAGCAACCCGGCGCTCGCGGCAAGCCCGGCCAGTAGCCGGCGCAAGCGAGAGGGATACAGGTGCTGCATTTGGGCCAGTCGTCCGGTCAGGGGTTCCGCAACTGAAGAACCCCTGACCTTTCTCTAACCCAGCTGGGTTACGTGGTCAAGAACGCCAAGGCGACACGCTTACGGCGCCTGCACCACCTTCCCCCTAACGGTGAGGATCACGTGCGGGTCGCTGGCTGGATAGGCGGGATCCGGCCTGACCGTGAGCACCTCGTGGCCGGCAATCCGCCAGTTCTCGAGCTTGCCGCTGGTACCCGCGGGAGCGTCGTAGAACAGGCCCTGGGCAGCTGGGACGGTCGTTCCGTCTCCCTCCACCCACAGCGACAGCGCGGCGGCGTTCGGGTCCGTTGCGCCCGGAGCGGACGGCGTGTGGCTGATCTTGGCTGTGCTTTGAGCCGCTTGAGGGCCTCTCACCCCCAGGGTCGTCCGGCTCGAATCGGAGCTGACGAGGTCAGCGCCACCTCCGAAGAGGCGAGCTCCGTCAGCGGCGAACGTCACGGCAGAGGACACGAGTGCGGCAACGATCGCGGCGATGATCGCGTTGCGCATGGTGCACCTTCCTTGGGTCTCGTCGGGGCCAACCGACTAGGGCGACGATTCGCCGCGAACGTACACCAGTTGAGGTATGCCCCGCCAGGGACGGAGCCGCGAGGCCGGAGGCGTCCTGCCCCCGGCCTGACGAGCTGACGCTTGCCTACGCCGGGCAGATCGCCTGCACGTAGAACGGCTCGTCCGCGACCGTGTTGGTCGGGTCGCGCGTGAACACCTGGAGCGTGTTCCCGCCAGTGATCACGCCCACGGCCACGAACGCGAGCTGCGGTCCCGTGTTGTTCGCTGCCGCGGCCGAGATCGTGCAGCCGGCGAGCGAGCGGCCGAAGCTCACCCGGTAGTCGCCCGTCGCGTTCTTGCTCGACGTGGCGCCTGCCGGGATCGAGCCGAGCATCGTCCCGTCCCCGACCACGTTCGCCGAGTAGACGTTGCCGGCGATCTTGGCCGTGTTGGCGCTGTTCGCGTTGGTGGCGGTCGTCGCCGACTGGGCGCTCGCGACCGAGAGAGTCGGCGCCAGCTTCTTGATCTCAGCATCGGCGATCTTCTTGACCGTGGTGCTCGTGATGCTGTGGCTCTTCTTTTTCTTCTTGGTTGCGTGTGCGTCCGGGTGGCCCGACGCCGCCCAGGCACTGCCGCCGAGCGCGATGACGAGCGCGAGAAAGCCCATCACCGTCCCGGGCGACAACCATCCCCTGAAACGTCTCACAGCTTGCTCCTCTCGGTAGCCCAAGGGCACGAATGGACGACCCTAACCGGGCGCCTGGGCCCAAGTCCAGCCGTCGCTGGTTCGAGGAACGGTGAAAGAGGCGCCGACCGGAATCGAACCGGTGTACGCGGCTTTGCAGGCCGCTGCGTAGCCACTCCGCCACGGCGCCGGAGAGGGGGTCAAGCGTAGCGGGCTGAACTTGCGTGAAGTCCGTTGCCACGCCTGCCGATAAACGAGGCTATGCGCGGACAAACGTGGCTATGCGACGACGACATGGCCCGCGAGCGCATGCTCGATATGGAGCGCCACATGATCCCCATGCGGCGCGCGACCATGGCGGTGATCGCACTCGCGCTGGTGGCATGCGGGCCGTGGGTGGGCTGGTGGACGCTGCTGCCCGTGCTCATCCCTGCCGTCGGCTTCGCCGTCGCCGAGCGGCAGGTGCACAGGATCGCGCGCCCCGAGTTCCTTCTCTTCGGCGCCTGGCTGGGCGGCGAGATCACGATCGCCACAGCGGTCGGTCTTTCGGGCGGTCCGCGCAGTCCGGGCATCATGTGGCTCGCCATACCGGTCGTAGTCCTGAGCTCGCGCTTCTCGATGCGCGGCGTGCTCGCGGGCGTGGGCTTCGTGCTCGCTCTGCTCGTCTCGGTCTCGTTCGTCGCGGACGCCCATGGCGTGCTCCACGACCCCCCGCTGCTGCTCGCGCCGGCGGCCCTCATCATCGCCGTTGCGATGCTCTCGACGGCCGTCCGTCAAGCCGACCTCGAGCACCGGCGGAACGCCCTCATCGACCCGCTGACGGGGCTGCTCAACCGCAAGGCGCTACTGACGCGCGTGGAGGAGATCATGCAGCTGTCGGAGCTCACCAACGAGCCCGTCGGCCTGATCATCGCCGACCTCGACCACTTCAAGCGCGTGAACGACACACGCGGGCACGCCGTGGGCGACACCGTGCTGCGCGACGTGGCCCGCCGCCTGCGCGAGAAGCTGCGCACCTTCGACCTCGTGTACCGGATCGGCGGCGAGGAGTTCCTCGTCCTGCTGCCGGGCGCCGACGCGGTGCAGGCCCGCGAGTTCGCCGAGGAGCTGCGCGTGGCGGTGGAGGCCGAGCCGGTCGGCGATGGCGTGGCTGTGACGATCAGCCTCGGCGTGGGCGCCTCCCAGCGCGGCGAGGTCTTCAACTACGACGCGGTGTTCGGCGCGGCCGACCTCGCGCTGTACGAGGCCAAGGACGCCGGTCGCAACCGCGTGCGCGGCGGCGATCGCTCCGAGCTGGCCGTCGCCTAGAGCGCTAGAGGCAGCGCGGCCTGAAGGACGGATCCGCCGGGCCCGCGCGCCCGAGCGCGTTCAGCACCCACTGCGCGGCGACCGGGTCGTTCTGGAGCGTTACGTGTTCGGCCAGGTCGAGCGGGCAGCGGTTCTGCACGACGACGTTCGTCGCCTGGTCGGGCCGTCCGGACAGCGCCTGCGAGGTGTATGGCGTCACCACCTCGTCGTAGCGCGTGGAGATGACCGTGTAGGAGATGCCCGGCAGCGTGTCGCCGCCGGAGTTCAACTGGGTCAGGAACGACGAGCCCGCCGCCTGCTCCAGACACGCCTCGCAGACCACTCCAATCGGGACCGCAAGCGGGTTCGTGGTGCCGTGGTTCGACGGCGCGAGGCCGATCAGCTCACTCGTCTTCGCCGCGCCGCCAAGGAACCTCATCCAGTAGCGCGGCATCATGCCGCCCTGGCTGTGACCGACTATCGCGACCTTCTTCGCGTGCGTCTCGCTCAGTACCTGATCGACGAAGGCGCCGAGCTCCGCGGCGGACTGGCGGATCTCGCCCGTGCCGTTGTTGCCGTAGTCGAGCGCGAACACGCAGTAGCCGGCGGCCTTCAGCTGGGGCGAGAGCGTGAGCCAGCTGGTCTGGTTGAGGAAGGTGCCGTGGACGAGCACCGCCGGATACGGGTGCGCTGCGGTGGGCTTGCAGCCCGGGTCGTTCGCGCCGGGCGGCGAGGGCGCGGCGCGCGCGACTGCGGGCAGGAGCAGAAGCAAAAGCGCCACCACGGTCCCCCTCAGCCGCATGGACGAATAACACCATGTCTGTCGCCTTGAGGCGCTACTCGTACTGCAGCGCCTCGAGCACGTTCAGGCGCGCGGCGCGCCGCGCCGGGAAGACCGCGGCAACCACCCCCAGGATGGCCGCCACCACCGTGAACGCGACGAGCCACACAACCGGCAGCGCGAAGGCCAGACCCTGGTCGGAGAGGGCCCTGGTGACGAGCGCCGCCAGGAAGACCCCCACGGGCAGACCGAGCGCGGCGCCGATCAGCGCCGTGATCACGCTCTCCTGGCCGATCATCGCGCGCACCTGACGCCGGGTCATGCCCACGGCGCGCAGCATCCCCAGCTCGCGCGTGCGCTCGAAGATCGCGAGCACCAGGGTGTTCACCATCCCGAACAGGCTGACGATCACCGACAGCGCCAGCAGCACGTAGAGCAGGTTGAGCAGCTTGTTGATCCCGTTCGACCGCGAGGTGACCCACTGCGACTTCGTCTGCAGCTTGGCATCGGGGAAGTTGCCGATCGCCTGTTTCAGTGCGGCGGTGGTCTCGGGGGTCGCTCCGCCGTTCACCTTCAGCAGCGCCAGCACGATCTTGGGTCGCGGGAAGTTCGTGACGAACGTCCGCGCGTTGACGCTCACGTTGCCGAGAATCGCGTCGATCTTGTCGAACACGGGCGGTGACGAGATCGCGGCTACGCGCAGCCTCAGCTGCTTGCCGGCCGAGGTGGTCAGCACGAAGGGACTCCCCACTCGAAGGTGGTGGTCCTTCGCGTAGTCCTTCTTCACGACTGCGCCGTTCGGCCCAAGCGCCGCGAGCGAGCCGGCGGTGATGTGCAGGTTGTAGGTCTGCGCGATCGTGCGCGGGTCGATGCCCTCCACCGTGGTGTCCTTGCCGAAGACGCGCGCGCGGTCGTCGAAGATCGGCGACGCGAGCCCCACGCCGGGGACCGTGGGCAGCTTGCGCACAGCGTCGGCGGAGAACTGGTCGAAGCCGTTCTGCGAAGTGAGCACGTAGTCGGCCCGCACCTGGCTCTTCAGGGCGTTCCTGTCCGACGTTCGCAGCCCCTGGCCGTGCCCCGCCACCAGCGTGACGAGGGCGAGTCCGATCATCAGGGCCGCCGCCGTGCTGGCGGTACGCGCCGGGTTGCGCGTCGCGTTCTCGCGCGCGAGGCGCCCCGCAGCGCCGCCCAGCCGCTCGCCGGGGGCGCCGATCAGCCCCGCCAGCGGCCGCACCAGCCGCTTCGAGATGAGAGCGACGCCGACGAACAGCGCCAGCACCCCGACCCCGAGCAGCAGCAGCGTGGCGCCGGTGCCGGCGTTGCCGAATGAGCCCAGCAGCAGCGCCCCGATGGCAGCCAGGGTGAGCACCACGGCCATCGGCCCGGACAGCGGCGACAGCCGCGTCTTCGGCAGCACCGAACCCTCTCGCACCGCCGCGATCGGCGGCACCCGGGTGGCCCGCACAGCCGGAATCACGCTCGCGATCACGGTGATCGTCGTGCCGAGGATCAGGGATATCGTGATCGTCCGGGTCCTGAGGACGGTGCCGCTGGTGGGCAAGTCGAGGTTCAACACCTTGAACACCGCGTGCAGCCCCTTGGCGAGAAGCAGTCCGAGCAGGAGTCCCACGATCGAGGCGAGGATGCCGAGCACCAGCCCTTCGAGCAGCACCGAGCGCCGCACCTGCCGCCTGGTGGCCCCGATTGTGCGCAGCGTCGCGAACTCGCGCGCGCGCTGCGCCACGGTGATCGACAGGGTGTTGACGATCACGAACGCGCCCACGAACAGAGCGATGACGCCGAACGCCAGCAGGAAGTACTGGATGAAGTTGATGAACTTGTTCGTGTCGTCCGCCTGTGATGACGCCTTCTGCGCTGCCGACTGCACCGTGGCCGTCGGCGGCAGGAGCGGCCGGACCTCGCGCACGAGCTGGTCCTCCGACACACCAGGCTTGGCCGCCAGCGAGATCGTGTCGAGCTGGCCCACCTTGCCGAGCAGCACCTGGGCGGTGGGGATGTCGAACACGGCGAACGTCACGCCTCCGAGCGAGCTCACGTTGCCGTACTTCGCGATTCCCGTGACCGTCATGGGACGGACGGGCCCGCGCGCGGCCACGCTCACCACCGAGCCGACCTTGAAGTTCTGGTCGGAGGCGGTGGCAGCGTCGATCACCATCTGATCGGGTCCCGACGCCCAGTGGCCCTCGGTCAGATGCAACGGGTTGAAGCGCGGCTGGCTCGCGTCGATGCCGAAGCCGAGCGTGGGCGCGCCACCGTTCGATATCGCCTTGCCCTTGCGGTCGAGCAGCTTCGCCGTGTTGCCGTTGCTCGTAACGTTGGCAATTGCACCCGCGGCGGCCGCCACGCCCGGAAGCTGCTTCACGCGCGGCAGCAGGCTCTGTGGGATGGTCGAGTCGCCGCTCGCGGACTGCTTCACGATCTCGCGGCCAGAGATCACTGCGCTCGTGTTCTTGTACGAGCTCGCAAAGATGTCGTCGAAGGCCTTCTTGATCGTGTCGGTGAGGATGAATGTGCCGCTCACCATCGCCACGCCGAGCACCACGGCGAGCGCGGTGAGGATGGAGCGCATGCGCCGCCACACGAGGCCCCTGACAGCTACGCGCCTCATGACCGAGTCAGCTCCTCCATCGTCTCCACGATCTCGTGCGTCGTGGAGAGTCCACGGTCGGTAACGAGCTCGCCGTCGGCGAGGAACAGCACCCGGTCGGCGATCGAAGCCGCGGTCGGATCGTGGGTAACCATCACGGTGGTCTGGCCGAGGCTGTCCACCGAGTCGCGCATCAAAGTGAGGATCTCGCCGCTGTTGGCAGAGTCGAGGTTGCCGGTGGGCTCATCGGCGAACAGCACGGTGGGCCGCGAGATCAACGCACGGGCGATGGCCACGCGCTGCTGCTGGCCGCCCGACAGCTCACTCGGGCGGTGCTTGCGCCGATCGTCGAGGCCGAGCTTCATCATCACCTGATCGAGCCACTCGCGGTCCGGCTTCTCGCCCGCGATGTCGAGCGGCAGCACCACGTTCTCCTCTGCCGAGAGCATCGGGAGCAGGTTGAAGAACTGGAACACGAAGCCGATGTGGTCGCGGCGCAGCTTTGTGAGCGCGGTGTCGTCGAGGTCTGTGATGTCCGTACCGGCGATCTCGACCGTGCCGGAGGTGGGCCGGTCGAGGCCAGCGAGGATGTGCATGAGAGTGGACTTGCCGGATCCCGAAGGACCCATCACGGCGGTGAGGGTGGACGTGCCTACGTCCAGAGAAACTCCCCTGAGGGCATCAACGGCGGTGTCCGCCTCGCCATACCGGCGCGTCACCTCACGCGCGGTTACTGCGGGAGGCGCAGCGCCACCGCTCTGCCCCTGGTCGAACCTCGGGCTGAGCTGGCTCATCTATGTGCCCTTCTGAGCTTCCGTGCGATCGCTCGGGCGAGCTCGCGAACGGACTCTCTGTCGAAGAGGCCAGGCTTCGGTCACCAGGACGGTGGCTGTTGCGAGACCGTTCTGGGTTCGACCGTAACAGATGGTGCAAGCCCTTGTGAAGGCCTTTTCGCAGCGTGGACGCGCCCACTCCCAGGGCTATACTCAGGCGCTCGCGCGGATGTAGCTCAGTTGGCTAGAGCGTCTGCTTGCCATGCAGAAGGTCGTGGGTTCGAGTCCCATCATCCGCTTCACTGCTTTGCCTGCAAATCGCCAGTTTTTGAGCCCTGTTGCAGCGTTATTTCGAGCCCGCTAGAACCGGTTTTTCGGGGCGACTGGCAATTGACTGGCAAAACCCTCCTGCCGGAGTAGGTCGAGCAGGCCTCCTCCAGCCCCTGGCCAAGGACGTTTTCGAGCAGCTCGACGGCGCCTTGGCCCATGTCGAGGACCTGCTGGTAGACGCGCATCGTGAACGACGAGTCGGTGTGTCCCAGCAGGTACATCGCGCGTCGCGGGGGCACGCCGCACTCGGCCAGGATCGACGCGAAGGTGCGCCGCAGGGTGTGCGGCGTGAGGTGGGCGATCTCGGGCAGCCCGCGCTCTCGCAACAGCTCGTTCGCGCGCGCGTGCGCGGGCGCGAGGATGCGGTTGCGGATGTTGTCGGGGGTGTTGCGCCGGCCGGAGCGGGTCGCGAACACTGGCCGGCCGGATTGGTACATGAGGTCGGCGCGGTGGCCGAGCAGGGTCTCGCGCAGCGCGGGGACCATCGGCACGACCCGTTCGCTGGCGTCGGTCTTCACGCGCGGGAAGCGAATTGCCCCACGCGCGAAGTCCATGTGCCGTCCGTCCAACAGGCAGGCCTCGGACACGCGAGGGCCGACGAGAGCGAGCGCGGCGATGACCGCGCGGCGCGGGACGTCGTTGCGGGCCCGAGCGGACTCGCTCGTCCACAGCTCGCCGCGGCGGATCTTGCCGATCAGGGTGTCGCTCACCCCGTACTCGCGTGCGAGCGACCGCGCCGGCGCCTTCGAGGCGCGGATCTCCCGCGCCTCGTCCCAGGTCAGCCCGCGCGATTCGCGCTCCAACAGGTCGGCCGCCTCGAGAAGCACCGCCAGCTGGACGACTTCGAGGTAGGAGCGGCTCGGCGCCGCAGCCCGCACGAGCAGGTCCCGGTCATCGGCGGGATTACGGTCGATCAGGCGCCTGCGGACGGCGTCCTTGAGGACGGAGCGCACCGCCCGCACGACCTTGTTGATCGAGTCGTTCGAGAGTCCACGCCGGCGGCGTTGGTAGGTCTTCCCGTCGCGCTCGTAGGTCTCGAGCAGCGGATGACCGTCCTCCCTCGCGTCGTCGATGGCGCGTCGCTCGAGCAGCTTCTGGGTGACGAAGTCCTCGATCATCGCCTCGTCGATTGCGCCTGTCGGGTGGTGTCCGAAGTGTCCGACGGCGATCCGCAGCGCCCACTCGAGCGCCTTGTACGTCTTGCCGGCCTCGCCGCCCGGCAGCCGCGCCGCCTTGCGCGCCAGATACAACGATGCCGTGATCTGAAACGCCTCATCATCGGCAGGCAGCGCCGAGGGCGGCCCGGATTCTCGTCTCGCGCTGAGGTACTCGCCACGTGCCACTTGGGCCATGACGTAGTGGCGCTCCTTCTCGGCGCGCTCGCGCGTCCAGCCCTCCCAGGCGCCACCAATCAGGTGATACCTGCGACGTCCTCCGCTGCTGAAGCGGATCGCGTAGCTAGTCCCGCGGTTCGTTCGTTCCTCGATGAGGTGGCCGCTACTCGGTCGCGCCATCAGGGCCGCGCCTCTCGAAAGGCTTGCATCGGAATTACCTCCGGTGCGGGGGCCGGGGGTGCTGTAACACCGCCCGGCCGTTGGATGATTGGTGCGGCCATCGTATGGCCGGGACCGGTCATCCGTTCCGTCCCTGGATCAGCTTCACCCCCGGTGGCAGGTCGTTGCTGCGTGCACGTCCGGCCCAGTTGCGGGGTGGAGCTGGGGGGCGGACCTCAGCGATCCTCGTTGTTTGAGTTAGGGCCCGCGTGACCTGTTCGAGATCGAACCGGAGACGCGCCTTCGGCCCCTCCCCCAGTCGGATCGCGCCGAGTTCGCGCGCGTGCTCGTACACATAGCTGCGACTGACCCCAAAGCGGGCGACGACCTCGTCGACGGCCACGAGGCCGATCGAAACCTTCGGTCGCAGCAACTCCGCCACGCGCTGGGCGATCGCCTCGACGTCGTCGTGATCGAGGGTCACTGCTCAGCGGGGTCGATCGGTGAGACGGTGCTCATAGCGTTGTCTCTCGGGGCCGGAGAGCTACGACACTCGAGCCGCAGGCACGCCGACGGGCGCCAGCGCAAGCACCCGCGCCGTGGCATGTGTCGATTCGTTGCTCAAGATCCTGTCGGCGTCCATCGCATATCTGCCCCTAAAGGCGATCGAGCCGCGCGAGTGCCCCCCCTCGCGCCAAACCGAGTACGGCAGGTCCCTGCCGATATCCAAGAATCACGGGCCGCCCTATCGGTGTCGCGCGCAGCGGCACACTCGCGATCCTCGACGGCGGCTGCTACTTCTCCTCAAAAGGAGTTACCTGACCCACGCTCCTGCTTGTGGCGAGGAGCGGGGCGGGACGTTCTCGAGGCTCGAGACGCGCTTTGTCGTGATTGCGCTACTGAGGTCGTGTCGCCGTCAGGCCGGGGGCTTCGCCGGATGCCCGGCGGCGTTTGCGGTACTCGGCCATCTTGGCGCGACTGCCGCATCTTTGCATTTGACACCAGCGCCGGCGGCGGCCGCGCGAGCGGTCGAGGTAGAGCAGTGAGCACGCCGGCGCCGCCGCGCACTCGCGGATCAGCGGGCGCTCGGGGCCGCTCAACAATTCGACCGCCTCGCACGCGATCAGCGCGAGGGCGCCCTTTATCGGTTGCGGAGAAGCCCACTCGGGACGGAGGTGCCTGTCGAGCTGCGGGGCCACGCGAGGCGTTCTCGCCCACGCGTTGAGCGCGTCGAGATCCGCGCCGTCGACGCGCTTGTTGTGCAGCGCCGCCCGCGCCAGGCGGTAAATCACCTCGCGCAGCTGACGCGCATCATGAAGGTCTTTGGCCGTCGCGGGCGTCGAGCTCGAGATCCCAGCCGATGCTAGCCACCGGTCCAGATCGGGCGGCTCGCGCAAGCGCTCGAGTCCGGCGCGATAGCGGTCACCGAAGGTTGCCGCGAAGTCGAGCGCGCAGTGACCGGACACAAAGCGGAACGCGAGCTCATCGGCGCTCGGCTCGTGGGTCTTGACAGTCTCACTCATCCGCAGGTACGTTACCGCTCTAACTGGTAATCAACAAGGAGCGAGGCACAGCGTGGCTCAGTCGGTTCTGTTTTCTGCGGGCGAAGGAGATTCGGTATCGCTGCGCGGAACCGAGGTCACCTTCAAGGTCAAGAGCGACCAGGCCGAGGGGGCGAGCTGCACCGAGTGGGTAGCCGCGCCGGGATTCGACACCGGTCTGCACGTACACGAACGGCTCGAGGAAACGTGGTACGTGCTGGACGGCGAGCTCGAGTTTCGCGTCGGCGAGCAGACCTTCAAAGCGGCCTCAGGCGCATGCGTGTTCGTTCCGCCCCGCGTCCCGCACGCGTTCGCGAACCGCAACCAGGCGCCGGCAAAGTTCCTCCTGATGACGTCCCCGCCCACCCACGATCGCTACTTCATCGAGCTCGCGGAGATCCTCGCGCGCAGCGGGCCGCCCGACAGCGAGGCGATCGCCGCCCTGAGAGCCAAGTACGACACCCAGCAACTCTCCTCGCTCGCGACAGGCGCCGACCCGCAACCCGCCGCGCGCTCAGGCCAGCCCTAGCGAACGCGGGGCTCCAGCCTGACTGATCGCGTCGAGGCTGCGCACGCGCCGCAGACCTACCAACGCCTCGTCGCGCTGAAGAACACCTACAACCCCGACAACGCCTTCTCCGTGAACGAGAACGTCGCGCCGCGCGACTGAAGCCGGGCGATGCTCCGCGGCTCCCGCTTGGACGCGAAGGCAGGCCCGCGGCTCCTGTCCCGATTTCGCTCACGCCCTGGGACTTGACTCGCGGTCCTGCTTCGCCCGTTCCGCGAGCATCTCACCCCGCAGCATTGCGGACCTCGTTCGCGCGGATACCGGAAGCGGACAATGCCATCACCCCGACGTAGCCGAGTGCTGCAACGGAACGCAAGCGGCAGCGCCCACTCCACGGCCGAAGAGTGTCGCGCCCACGTGATCCCGGGAGTGGCGCTCAGCTGGGCCGCCCCAGGCGACCACGAGAGCTGCGGCTGCCCTGACCGGGGAAGGGAGGATCAATCAGCGCTCCAATACGACAACTGTCGACCGCCGCACACACAGCATCGACGCTGAATCAGCGCGACCCAGAAGCACAGTCGACGCCTCGGCTCACCGCCGCCCGACATCCCCGCCGTCCCCGAACCTCCACATGCCTACGACGTCCTCATCCGGGTCCGCTGCTTACCTCCCCACCTTCTTCGCACATCACCTTCCCGGCCGTTCAGTCGTCTCCTCAGTCTTGGTCTTGATCTCTTTCCACCACCGTCCCGACCTGCTCAGCTTGCTAGTCCGAACTCGATCACTCCTGATATCGATGCCCCACTCCCTATGTTCCGCTTCCCGCCTTGGCTGGCCCCCAGGTTTACCTGGCGGGTCGTGGAAGCGCCGTCCGGCACGCAGTGGCGGACGGCGCTTCCTCG
>JBKPDA010000110.1:0-13377 GCA_046727635.1 Actinomycetota bacterium
ACTCCCGGAGGCGTCGTCGGGTCCACCGGCGTCGCCGGACTGACTTTCGGCGGCGGCATCGGCCACCTCACCGCCCAGCACGGCCTGACTTGCGACCAGCTCCTCGCCGCCGACCTGGTCACGCCGGACGGCACGAGGGTCCGGGCTAGCGCCGATGAGAACCCCGAGCTGCTCTGGGGACTGCGCGGCGGAGGCGGCAACTTCGGCGTGGCCGCGCATTTGGAGTTCCGCCTGCACCCGCTGGAGCGGGTGGTGGGCGGCCGGCTCACCTACGCGGGCGGCGACCTTGCCGAGCCGCTCCGGCGCTTTCGCGATGTTGCGGCGGCCGCCCCGCGCGACCTCAGCGGCCAGGCGATGCTCGCGATGGACGAGCGGCTGGAGCCGTTCGTGGTGGTCGCCGCCTGCTACACGGGCTCGAACGGCGATCCCGGCGAGCTGCGCGTGCTGCGGTCGGCTCCGGGGCTCGTTAACGACGCGCTGCGCCCGCGGTCGTTCATCTCCCAGCAGCACGTGTTCAACCCGGGGTACGGCGTGGACCGCAACTACTGGAAGAGCCACTTCGTGGCCGAGTTGCCGGACGAGCTGATCGACGAGCTGCTGCAGCGCTTCGTCGCGCTCGGCCGGCCGCCCGGGCAGCTGCTGATCGAGTCGCTGCACGGCGCCGCCAAGGACGTGGACGGGGACAGTGCGGCGCTCGGATTTCGCCACGCCGCGTTCAACGTCAGCGTGATGGCGGCTTGGCTGGATCCCGCCCTCGACGAGGAATCGATCCAGTGGGCGCGCGACACCGCGACGGCGATCGAGCCCTGGTCGGTGAGCGGCGGCTACGTGAACTACATGCAGGCCGACGAGCCGATCGAGCGCGTTCGCGCCGCCTTTGGCGACGACGCCTTCGAGCGGCTGCGGGCGCTGAAGACGCGCTACGACCCCGACAACGTGCTGCGCCGCAACCAGAACGTACCGCCGCGCTGAGCGCAGGCCTTCCGTACTCTGCGCGACATGGTCCATGGCAGCCGGCTCGCCGCGCTCTGCCTTGTCGCGGCGCTGGGAGGCTGCAGCGGGGGAGGGCACAAGAGCACCGTCGAGACAGTGACGGCCACCGAGACTGGCAACGTCACACCGCCGGCGCACGAGACCACTAGGCGCCCGGCCCTCGACTGGACGCGCTTCGGCTACGACGCCGCGCGCACGAACGACTCGCCGCGCGGCATCAGCGTCTCGCAGGTCAAGAGGTTGCGCGAGCGGCGCGTGGCCATCCCCGGCACGGTGGACAGCTCGCCCATCTACCTCTCGGGCGTGCGAGTGCACGGCCACTCGCGCAACCTGCTCGTGGTGACCACGACCTACGGCCGCACGTTCGGCTTGGACCCCGTCAGCGGCTCGCTGCTCTGGAGCTTCACGCCGAGCTCGTACCGAAGCCTGGCGGGCAGCGCCCAGATCACCACGGCCACGCCGGTGGCCGACCCGAGCGGCCGCTACGTGTACTCCGCATCGCCCGATGGCCACATCCACAAGCTGCGGGTATCCAATGGGAGCGAGGTGCGCAGCGGCGGCTGGCCCGTATCGATCACGCGCAACCCCTCGCACGAGAAGATCGCCTCGGCGCTGAACCTCGACGGTCGCTATGTGCTCGTCACCACCGGCGGCTACATCGGCGACGCGCCGCCCTATCAGGGCAAGGTCGTGTCGATCGACCGCATCAGCGGCAGCATCGTCCACGTGTTCAACTCGCTGTGCTCGGACCGGCGCCAGATCATCGACCCGAGCAGCTGCTCCGCGCAGGAATCGGCCATCTGGGGACGCGCGGGCGCGGTGGTGGATCCGGCGACCCACGACGTGTATACAACTTCGAGCAACGGGCCATTCAACGGCACCACCAACTGGGGCGACTCGGTGCTCAAGCTCGCCCCCGCCGGAGCCAGCCTGTTGGCCCATTTCACGCCCAAGAACCAGAAGGAGCTGGAGGACACGGACTCCGATCTGGGCTCCACCTCTCCGGCGCTCCTGCCTGACCCGAGCAGCGGCACCACCCGCCTTCTGCTGCAGGGAGGCAAGGACGGCGTGCTTCGCCTGCTCGACACGGGCTCGAGCCTCGTGGCAGTCACCGGCGCGGCGGGCAGGCGGCTTGGCGGAGAGGTCCAAACGCTCCAGCTGCCGGGCGGCGACCAGACGATGTTTACCGCGCCGGCGGTGCTTCACAGCAGCGGAATCACCGAAGCCTTCGTGGCCACGAACCAGGGCACGGCGGCCTACCGGCTCCAAGGCGGACGGCTCCAGAAGATGTGGGAGAAGGGCAGGGGCGGCACCAGCCCCGTGCTCGCCGGAGGCCTGCTCTGGGTCTACGACCCGGGCGGCGGATTGAACGTCTACCGCCCCTCGAACGGCCAGCTCGTGCGCCATTTCGACGTGCCCAGCGGGCACTGGAACAGCCCGATCGTGGCGGGTGGGCGCGTGTACGTGCCGAGCGGAAACTCCAACGATCACGCCACCAGCGGCGTGCTCACCATACTCAGGTAATCCTGAGCCGAGTCTGTATACAGCCGTCGGCGTCGACTAGAGTGCCTGGTGCCTAGTTCCTAGTGCCTGGAGCAGAGAGGAGACCGATGGCCCCACGAACCACGCCGCCGTTCCGCGCCGACCACGTAGGCAGCCTGCTGCGCCCGGACAAGCTGCTGAAGGCGCGCGAGGACTTCGCAAACGGCGACATCGACGCCGATGAGCTGCGCGGCATCGAGGACGAGGCCATCCAGGACGTGGTGCAGATGCAGAAGGACGTCGGGCTCCAGTCCGCCACCGACGGCGAGTTCCGCCGCGCCTCCTGGCACATGGACTTCATCTACGAGCTCGGCGGCATCAACAAGGTGAAGGGCGACATCAAGGTCGAGTTCCGCAACGCCGAGGGCACGATCGAGTTCACGCCCGCCGCCATCCACGTGGACGAGAAGATCACGCTCGACCACCCGATCTTCGCGGATGCCTTCCAGTACCTGAAGTCGGTGACGAACGGCGTCACGCCAAAGCTCACGATCCCCTCGCCGAGCATGGTCCACTACCGCGGCGGGCGGGCCGCGATCGACGACAGCGTCTACCCGGACCTCGACTCGTTCTGGGCCGACCTCTCGGCCGCCTACGCCGACGAGGTGCGCGCGCTCGGCGAGTTGGGCTGCACCTACCTGCAGTTTGACGACACGAGCCTGGCCTACCTGAACGACCCCGCGCAGCGCGCGATGATCGCCGAGCAGGGCGCCGACGCCGAGCACCTGCACGAGACCTACATCAGGAACATCAACCGCGCGCTGGCGCACCGCCCCGAGGGCATGGCCATCACCACACACATGTGCCGGGGCAACTTCCGCTCGTCATGGGTGGCCGAGGGCGGCTACGACTTCGTTGCCGAGGCGCTGTTCGGCCAGCTCGACGTAGACGGCTTCTTCCTCGAGTACGACGACGCACGCTCGGGCGGCTTCGAGCCGCTCCGCTTCGTGCCGCCGGGCAAGATGGTGGTGCTCGGCCTGGTCACCACGAAGCGCGGCGAGCTCGAGTCGAAGGACGAGCTGAAGCGGCGCGTGGAGGAGGCCTCGCAGTTCGTGCCGGTCGAGCAGATCTGCATCTCGCCGCAGTGCGGCTTCTCGTCGACCGTCGAGGGCAACGCCCTCACCTATGACCAGGAAGTCGCCAAGCTCGAGCTGATTGTGGAGACGGCCAACGAGATCTGGGGCTAGATGATCAATTCCAAATTCCCGCACGCGCGGATGACGCGCCATACCGGCGCTGGATCGCCACCCGCTCCTCGCCGATAGGTCAACTATCGGCTACGTCGCGTGCGACGACCCAGCTTGGTCTGGACGCGCCCCCTCGCGCACCCGAATTTGGAATTGATCATCTAGCCGGCGCCGCTGGGGCTACGCGCCAAACCGCCTGGGTCATTGTGTGACGAAGTTTGCACGACTTTGTTACGTAAACCTCTTCCAATTCCCGCCGAGTCGGGTTAGGGTCGAACACATAGGTCTGGACTGACCGCCCTAACCCCTCCGAAGGAACCCTCCCTTGAAACGGATCCCGAGCCTCTGGCCGCTCGCGGGGATCCGGCCGGCAGCGAAGCCGGTCGATGGGCCCATGCCCAACCGCAAGCGGCGCGTGAGCGCACGCGTCATCGCCCTCCTCGTAGCGGCTGTTGCCGCCCCCCTTGCGCTGTTCTGGGTCACCAGCGTAGCCGTCAGCGCCGGCGACGCGGTGGTCGAGATCGAGTCGCTGACCATCCCGTCCACCTCGGGCGCTCATGTCTTCACGGACTCGACCGCGAGCGGCGGCAAGGCCGTCTCGTGGTGGTCGAACGACACGCTCACGGGCTCGGTCACCACCACCGCCAGCACCACCACGCTGACGCTGCGCGCGCGCTCGGACCTCTGTAACGGCGGCGCCACGGCGGTCGTCGCCGTCGACGGCACCACGGTGCTCACGGCCACCGCCACCACGGCCACGTGGGCCGACTACAGCTCGGCGGTGAACATCCCCGCCGGCACGCACAGCTTCTCGATCAGCTACACGAACGACACCAAGACGAGCACGTGCGACCGCAACCTGCGCACCGACAAGCTCACGTTCGTGGGCGGAAGCAGCGGCGGCGGTGGCGACACGACGCCGCCCAACGCGCCCACGGGTCTCGGCGCCACCGCCGGGGACACGAAGGTCACGCTCGGCTGGAACGCCAACTCCGAGTCGGACCTGGCCGGCTACAACGTCTACCGCGCGACCACGAGCGGCGGCTCTTACACGAAGGTGAACGGCTCCCTGGTCACCTCCACGTCATACGTGGATACCAGCGTGGCGAACGGGACGAAGTACTACTACGTGGTCCGGGCGGTCGACACGTCGACCAACTCGAGCGGGAACTCGAACGAGGCCTCGGCCACGCCAACAGCGGGCCCCGATACCACGCCGCCACCCGTGCCCAGCGGGCTCACGGCCACGGCGGGCGACGGCAGCGCCTCGCTCAGCTGGGGCGCCGTCAGCGCCTCCGACCTCGCGGGCTACAACCTGTACCGCTCCACCACCAGCGGCGGCCCGTACTCGACGAAGGTCAACAGCTCGCTTATCACGGGCACCTCCTTCTCGGACTCGGGGTTGACCAACGGCACCACCTACTACTACGTGGTCCGCTCGGTCGACAGCTCGTCCAACGAGAGCGGCAACTCGAACCAGACCTCGGCCGCACCGACGGTCGGCGGCGGCGGAGGCGGCGGCTCGTCCACGATCGAGGCCGAGTCGTTCACGATCCCGTCCACGTCCGGCGCGCACGTCTACAACGACACGAGCGCGAGCGGCGGCAAGGCCGTCAGCTTCTGGAGCAACGACACGATCTCCACGACCGTAAGCACGGTCGCCGGCACCAGCCTCGTCCTGCGCGCATACGGCGATCAGTGCAACGGCGCACCCACCGCGGTTATCGCGATGGACGGCGCGACGGTCATGACCCAGTCCGCATCGGGCGCCACCTGGACGAACTACTCGGTGTCGAAGTCCATCAGCGCGGGCTCGCACACGTTCTCGATCAGCTACACGAACGACACGAAGACGAGCACCTGCGACCGCAACCTGCGCGTGGACTCGCTCACGGTCGCCACGGGCACCGGCGGCGGCGACACCACGCCCCCCTCGGCGCCGATCAGCCTAGGCGCCACGCCCGGCGATTCGAAGGTCACGCTGAGCTGGGCCGCGAACACCGAGTCGGATCTGGCGGGCTACAACATCTACCGCTCGACCACCAGCGGCACGGGCTACTCGAAGCTGAACGGCTCCTCGCTGCTCACGTCCGCGTCGTACACGGACACGACCGCCGTGAACGGCACCAAGTACTTCTACGTGGTCCGGGCGGTCGACACCTCCGGCAACTCCAGCGGCAACTCCAATGAGGCCTCCGCCACGCCGACCGCGGGTCCGGACATCACGCCGCCTCCGGTGCCCACCGGCCTGGGCGCGAGCGCCGGCAACGGCAGCGCCACCCTGACGTGGAGCCCGGTGAGTGCCGGCGATCTGGCGGGCTACAACGTCTATCGCGGCACCACCAGCGGCGGCCCGTACACGACGAAGGTCAACGGCTCGAGCCTCGTCGGTTCGACGACGTTCACCGACTCGGGCCTCACGAACGGCACCACTTACTACTACGTGGTGCGCTCCGTCGATGCCTCGAGCAACGAGAGCGGCAACTCCAGCCAGACCTCCGCCACGCCCACATCCGGCGGGGGTGGCGGCGGCTCCACCACGATCGAGGCGGAGAACTTCACGATCCCGTCGACCTCCGCCGCCCATGTCTACAGCGACACGAGCGCGAGCGGCGGCAAGGCGGTCAGCTTCTGGAGCAACGACACGATCTCCACGACCGTGACAACGGTCGCGGGCACTCGGATCGTCGCGCGCGCGTTCGGCGATCAGTGCTCGGGCGCGCCAAACGTGGTGATCGGAATGGACGGGTCCACCGTCCTCACGGCCGCGGCCTCAGCGGGCAGCTGGACGAACTACACGGCGTCGAAGACCGTCAGCGCCGGGTCGCACACCTTCTCGATCACCTACAACAACGACTTCAGCAGCTCCACTTGCGACCGCAACCTGCGCATCGACTCGGTCACGGTCGACAACGGCTCGACCGGCCCCGGCACCCCGATGCTGCCCGACCTCGTGCAGGAGCCGCCGACGCAGGTGAGCATCACCCAGTCGTCCGCCAGCTACCGGCTCGGCTTCAACTCGGCGGTGGAGAACCATGGCGCCGGCCCGCTGATCGTGAACGGGCACCGTGCCAGCACGGCCACGTCGGCCATGACTGCGGATCAGATCGTGAACCTCACCGACGGCACCACGCAGACGATCTCGGGCGTCGGATCCATCGCCTTCTATGCGCCACACAACCATTGGCACTACTCGGGCTTCGACAAGTACGAGCTGCGCAAGAGCTCCGACAACAGCCTGGTGGCTCCCGACCAGAAGAACGGGTTCTGCCTGGGCGACCGCTACACGCCCAACTCGGACGGCTCGCGCAACGAGAACCCGCCCACCGGGCCGTTCACGTTCAACAACTGCGCCCCCGGCGACACCTCGGCGCTGAACGTCACCGAGGGGATCTCGGTGGGCTACGGCGACGAGTACGAGCCGCAGCTCGAGGGCCAGTACATCGACGTCACGGGTGTCCAGCCGGGCAACTACCTGATCGTGCACCGCACGAACAGCGACGGCGCGCTCCACGAGACCGACACCTCGAACGACGTGGCCTCGGTGCTCGTGTCGATGTGGCCCAACGGCTACGGCAACCTCACGGGCGGCGGCGTCACCGTGCTGAAGACCTGCCCGGGCACCGCCACCTGCTCCCTGAGCGCCAGCGCGCCGTCACCGCAGTCGTTCCGCCACAACCGCTGGGGCATCCCGGTGGGCGGCCTCCCGTTCCAGCTGCGGCACTCGCCGCCGCCGGACGACCCGCCGCTGCTCGTGAAGCCGGCGGCCCGCTTCTACGCGCATCTAGCGCTCCAGCGCATCGTGGGCGCCGGCTCGTCCAAGGCCAAGGTGCGCTGCGCCGGCAGCTCGCGCCGCGCGGCCCGTTGCGTGATCGGCTGGCGGGTGAACCGCTCGACCTACAGCGGCACGCTCGACATCTCGCTGCCGAAGAAGAACAACCAGTACTGGTGGGTCTACAGCGCCAGGCTCGTCCGCAAGGACGCGAGCGGGATCCGGCACATCAACCGCGCGCCGAAGCGGGTGTTCGTCCCGCGCCAATCCAAGTAGCCGTGTACGCGCCTCGCCGCATACTCACCCGCTCTCGGAGACCTGTTTGCCTCCACTCGCACGAGCCCTGCGACGCAGCTCATCCGCGGCGTCGAGCAGGGGTTCGACGTGCCGGCGCGCGATCAGCGCGGGCGTGGCGGCGAGGACGAAGTTGAAGGCCCGGTAGGCCACCACGGCCGCCAGCGCGGGCGCCAGCGGCTCGCGCACCCAGTAGAGCGAGTAGATCATCAGCACCTCGATCACGCCGGCGCCGCCGAGCGGCAGCGAGCGGCGGGTGGCGGCATATCCGGTGGCGTAGGCGAGGATCACCTTGCCCGCGCTGGGGTCGAGGCCGAAGGTGCGCAGCGCCCCGTAGAAGGCGCTGATGTCAGCCGCCCAGTAGAACGCGATGCCGAGCCAGGCGCCCGCGTACTTCACCGGCTCGCGGATCATCGTGTGCAGGACCCCCATGCCGTCGAGCAGGTGAGCGAGGATCTCCCGGCGCTTGCCGCGGACATGGGAGAGTCGCTCGCGCCGCTTGGGCGAGCTGGCCCAGAGGCCGAACCCGAAGCCCACGGGCACCGCGATCGCCCATGGCCACAGCAGCGAGGGGAGGATGTCCTCGCCCGTGATGAGGAAGACGATCGCCACCACGCAGGTGGTGGGCGCGAGCAGGGCCCACTCGAGCATGCCGAGACCGAGCACCTGCACGCGCGCGGTCCGCTCATCCTCGTGGAGGGCGTGTAGCGCCTGCTTGTCCAGCCCGAAGCCGCCGGCCACCGCGAACGGCCCGAACCCGGCAGCCACTACCCGGGCCACTAGCGGCAGGGAGAGGGTCGCGTGGCCATGCACGCGGGCGATCGAGCGGTAGGCGATCGTGTAGGCCGGGTAGGTGAGCGCCTCGGCGGCCGCGATGAGGGCGATCCAGCCCGGGTTGACGTCGTTGAAGGCCTTGCCGACGGCGTCGGCGCCCGTCACCCAGGCGATGACCAGCACCGCTATGGAAGCGATGGCGGTGGCCAGAGCGGACGCCAAGATGGGCCGCTTGCGGAGTCGGCGTGCCACCGCGACGACGATACTCCGCGGCCCTTCTCGGCAATCTCACTCGCCAGGGAGCAGGCGAAACGCCGATAACTGGTGCAAACTGGAGGGATAGGGATGTCGCCCAGGGGGAAAGCACACCGGCCCGGTGGTGCACGCGCATTGCCGCGAAGGCTCCTCCGGCGCCTCTACAGGGCGTTGATGGGTCCGGCCGTGGACCTCGATCCCGTGCGCGAATGGCGCGGCACCGCCGACCCCGACCTGCCGCTTCTGCGCGTCCTTCACGTGGGCGACTGCGGCATCCGGAGCATGAACACCTCTCACGATCCGAAGGCCCCGCTTGGCTTCCCCGCCGTGGCCGCGGACAAGCTCGTGCAAGAGGGCGTCGGCATGGAGTTCTTCCACTACTTCGCGGTGAAGTACGAGCTGCTGCCGAGCGTCGAGCGGCTCGAGCGGATCATGAAGCTGAGCGGCGATCCGGACCTGATCCTCGTGCAGCTTGGCGCCACCTACGGCCGGCGCGTGGTGGTGCCGGACGTGCGCCGCACGATGCAGTTCCGCTACGAGCTCTCGCGCCGCGTGGGCCGGCTTGTGTTCCACTGGTACCGCGTGCTCCGGCCGTGGGTGAGGCTGTTCGGCCGCCACGCTTCGCCCTATCCCGGTCCCGAGCTGCTCGAGCGGCTGCTGCTCGACCTGAAGGCACGCTGGCCGTCGGCCGAGGTGGTCCTCTTCGTCACCTTCCCGCGCTCATACATCTACCCGACGGCGGTGCCGATCATGGCTCGCGTGGAGGAGGACACCCGCGCGGCCGCCGAGCGCTGCGGGGTTACTCTGCTCGACTTCTCCGACGTGCTGGGCAAGGACCCGGCGCTGCGCTGCGCGGCCGGCTACAACCTGAACAGCCGCGGATCGGAGCTCGTGGGGGAGAAGCTCGCGGCCTTCCTGCTCGAGCGCAGCCGTGAGCCGGTGATCTTCACCACCGAGTGACGTTTCGATTACACGTGCCCGTCCCGGCTTCGGTTGGGTGCCGGGCATGCGCAGACACCTGATTCCCATCCTCGCGGCGCTCTGCGCCGCAGCCGCCACGGCGGGGCTCGCTACCGCCTCGAATAGCGGGAAGGCCCGTAAGGCAGACGGCAGTTCGGCATACGCAATAGGGCTCTGGGGCGACCTGCCGTACAACGACACCCAGAAGACCGTCGGCGTGCCCAACCTCGTGGCCGACATGAACAAGCAGAAGCTCGCCTTCACCGTCCACGACGGCGACGTGAAGTCGGGCAGCACGCCCTGCACCGACAACGTCTACACCGATTTCAAGGCCACGCTCAACTCCCTCGAGGCGCCGGCGATGTTCACTCCCGGCGACAACGACTGGACCGACTGCGACCGGACCGCCGGCTACTCGTCGAGCGAGCGGCTGGACTTCGAGCGCAAGGTGTTCTTCGACACGCCGTTCTCACAGGGCCAGCACAAGCTGCGGCAGGAGGTGCAGGCCGCGCCGTACGTTGAGAATCGGCGCTGGACCCTCGGGCGGGTGACCTACGCCACGCTCAACGTGCAGGCGTCCTGCAACAACCTCTGCGACGTCGCGCCCGACAAGGCGGAGTACACCGCGCGCAACGCGGCCGACATCCAGTGGCTGAACGACACGTTCGCCGAGGCGAAGGCGAAGGGCTCGGCCGCGGTGATGCTTGTGTTCCAGGCAGATCCGGGCTGGGACGCGACAGACGCCACGCGGGCGCCCACCCGCGACCCGAAGACGCTGGTGGAGAACGACGCGGACGCCGCCAATGACGGGTTCCACGATTTCCTGTCGGCATTGCGCGACGAGACGGTCGCGTTCCGGAAGCCGGTGATCGCCGTCCACGGCGACTCGCACTACTTCCGGATCGACAAGCCCCTGCTGAACGCGCAGGGTCAGCGGCTGGAGAACTTCACCCGGGTGGAGACCTTCGGCGACCACCAGGAGAACGGCACGGGCGACGTGAACTGGCTCAAGGTGGAGGTGGATCCGAGAAGCCGCGAGGTGTTCTCGTTCCAGCCCCAGATCGTGCCCGCAAACCGAACGGCGGTGCCGGCCCCCTGACTGCCGACACCGCCGAGTGGTTCGCTACCTGCGAGATCCCTGCCATTACGATCGCTCCGGACGTGAGAAACCCGGCTGTTGCCGGGTTCCCCACCGGACGGATGCCCGGGGCTCGATGCGTGTGATTTGAGGGAGACGTTGGACTGTTCGCCAGGCGCAAGGCCTAGCCCTCCAGCTAACTGCGAGCGTGCGTCGCGTCCGCAGCGCCCGCGCCCGGCGAACCCTCCGAAATCACAATCGCCTGAGTGGATGAAAAAAGCCAAACCCAGTTCAGCAGTGCGAAGATTTCGCGCGCGAAACCTGTGCAGGGTCTGCACGAACTGGCATGAAATACGTGCTCTTCTACGAATCCGGAGACGATGTGGCGTCGAACGCGCCCCCGCATTTCCCTGCTCACAAGGCGCGTTTGGACGAGTTCCACGCACGCGGGGACCTCTTGCTCGTAGGCACGTTCGCCGACGCGCAGCAGGACGGCTCCATGTCGGTGTTCCGCACACGCGAGGCTGCGGAGGAGTTCGCCACGGGAGATCCGTTCGTGCTGAACGGCGTCGTGCGTAGCTGGCGCGTGCTCGACTGGAAGGAGATCCTGCAGCCATGAGCGAGGAGCTGGAGGGACTGCCGCTGGGCGAGCTGTGGGATCGCGTGGCGGAGGGCGGACGCGGCATGGGGGCCGGAGCGGTGGCCGCTGCGACCGCCGCGACCGCGGCGGCGCTCGTCGAGATGGTGTCCCGGGCGTCGGTGGATGTCTGGCCCGAGGCGGCCGACGTGGCCGGCCAGGCACACGCCCTGCGCACCTGGGCGTTCCAGCTGGCACAGGTGAACATGGAGGCCTACGGGTCCGCGAAGGAAGCGCTTGAGAGCGCATACGCGGGGGGCGACTCAGCGTCGCTGCGCGACTCGCTGGGCGAGGCGATGGAGGCGCCGCTCCGGATAGCGGAGCTGGCCGGCGAGGTGGCGGAGCTGGCGGCCCGCGCGGCGGAGTCCGCGGACCACGACCTGCGACCGGACGCCGCCGCAGCGGGCGCTCTCGCCGCCGCGAGCGCGCGGGCGGCCGCGCATCTCGTCTCCATCAACCTCACGGCGATGCCCGGCGATCCCCGCACGGTGGCCGCCCAGGCGGCAGCCGAGCATGCGGAGACCGTGAGCCGGGAGGCGCTCGGGGAGTAGCCTCCGGGCGCCGCCCGGCTCCCATCCTGAGCCGCTCAGCCGGCTTCGCTTGGCAGCGGCTCCACGTCCGGCGGGTCGATCGCGAGGTGGGGGAGCACACGATCGAGACGGCCGGGCAGGGCCCACGCCACCCGTCCGAGCAGCTCGAGCGCAGCGGGCACCAGCAGGCAGCGCACCACGAAGGCGTCGAGGAACACCGCGCTCGCCAGGCTGAGGCCGAACAGCTTCACCGGCCGCAGCGAGCCGAGCACGAACGACAGGAAGACGAACACCATGATCGTCGCCGCCGCCGTGATCACCCGCCCGGTGGAGGCCAGGCCGTGCGTGACCGCGCGGGAGGGATCGCGCCTGCGGGTCCACTCCTCATGGATGCGCGACACGAGGAACACCTCGTAGTCCATGGAGAGGCCGAACACGATCGCGAACAGGAGCACGGGGATGAACGCGTCGATCGGGCCGCCCTTCACGCCGAACACGCCGCCGAGCCAGCCCCACTGGAACACCGCCACCACCACGCCCAGGGCGGCGCCGATGCTCAGCAGGTTCATCGCGGCGGCCTTGAGCGGGATCACCACCGAGCGGAACACCACGAGCAGGAGCAGCGCGGACAGTCCCACCCCGATGCCGATGAAGAGCGGCAGCTTGCTCGACATCACGTCGGTGAGATCGATCTGAATCGCAGTGGCGCCGGCCACGTAAATCGTCCCGTTCGTCGCGGCCGCCACGGGTGGCAGCTCACTGCTTCGCAGCCGCTTGACCAGCGAGGTGGTGGCCGCGGCCTCCGGCGCGGACTTCGGGTAGACGTTGAACACCGCGGTGTGGCTGTTCGGGCTCACCCGCGCGGGACCCACCGAGGCCACGTCCTGCGTGGAGCGAAGCGCGGTCGAGATCCGGCTCAGGCTGGCCTGACTCGCCCCGTCCGGCAGGCTCGCGGCCACCAGCAGCGGCCCGTTGAAGCCCTTGCCGAAGCCCTCCGCCAGCAGGTCATAGGCCCTGCGGGTGGTAAGGCCCGTGGGGTCGTTGCCGGCGTCGCTCGTGCCCTGGCGCATGGACAGAGCTGGGGAGGCCAGGACGAGCATGATCGCCAGGCCCGCCAGGAGCGCCGGCCAGGGTCGCCGCTGGATGAAGCTCGCCCAGCGCGCCCAGAAGCCGGAGGAGGCGGCCACCTCGGGCGCGGGGGGCACCTGGGCGGCCGCACGCCGCCGGCCGCGCCCGATGCGCTCGCCGAAGCGCGACAGCAGCGCGGGGACGATCGTGAGCGACGCGAGCATCGTGAGCAGCACCGCAAGCGCGGATGCCACGGCCAGGCCGTAGAGGAAGCTCACGCCCAGGGT
>JBKPDA010000111.1:0-24804 GCA_046727635.1 Actinomycetota bacterium
GGCACGCAGGGATTTGCGATGACAGCACGTCCGACACCCGCGCCCCATCCGTGGCGTAGCCGCTGTACGGCAGGCCCAGGCCGCGTGCCACCCAGAGCGCCCACGACTGCAGCGCCACGCCCCACTGCAGCTCGCCGCCGCCGTTCGTGATCGAGTCGCCGAAGGCGAGCACGCCGAGCCGGCAGGCCGTGTCCTCGCGAGCGCTCAAGGCCGCCAGAGTAGCCCGCGAACTCGGAACGCAATAATGGGCCGTCGTGACGGACGGGGCCGCCGATCTACAACGCGCTGCCGACGAGCTGAGGCAGCGGATACCAGAGCCGCTCGCGCCGCTCGCACGCGCCGCCTACAACTACCGCTGGAGCTGGGATCCGGACGGGCCCGCGGTCTTCGAGAGCGTGGACCCTGCGCGCTTCGCTCGCTGCCTGGGCAACCCGGTGCGGCTGCTCCAGGAGGCCTCCACCGCTGCGCTGAGCAGAGCCGCGAGCGACGGCCAGCTCGTCGAGCGAGCCCAGGCACTCGAGCAGCGGATCAACGCCGACCTGGAGCGCCCGGCCGACGGCGACCCAGGCCGCCCGGTGGCCTTCTTCTGCGCCGAGTACGGCATTCACGGCTCGCTGCCCGTGTACTCGGGCGGTCTCGGCGCGCTGGCCGGCGACATCGTGAAGGAGGCGTCCGACCGCGCGCTGCCGCTCGTGGCCATCGGCCTGATGTACCGGCAGGGCTACTTCCGCCAGCGGATCGACGCCTCGGGCTGGCAGCACGAGTACTGGATCGACACGGATCCGGAGCGGCTGCCGGCGGCGCGCGTCACGCACGAGGACGGGCAGCCGGTCACGGTCAGCGTGCCGATCGGCGAGAAGATCGTGCACGCCCAGATCTGGCGCGTGAACGTGGGCCGCATCCCGCTGCTGCTGCTCGACACCGACCTGCCGGAGAACGACCACGCCGGGCGCTGGATCAGCTCGCGCCTGTACGTGGGCGACTCGGGCACGCGCCTGGCCCAGTACATCGTGCTCGGCGTGGGCGGCATGCGCGCGCTGCGCGCGCTCGGCTTCGACCCCGCCACGCTCCACCTCAACGAGGGCCACGCGGCGCTCGCGCCCGTGGAGCTGGCACGCGAGGCGGTGGCCGGCGGCGCGTCGCTGGAGGACGCGCTCGAGGCCGCCAAGGCGCGCACCATCTTCACCACGCATACGCCCGTGCCGGCCGGGAACGACACCTACCCCGCAGAGCAGGTGGCGGCCGCGATCGGCGCCCTGGCGGCAGAGCTGGGCATCTCCGCCGGCGAGCTCATCCGCCTCGGACGCACCAACCCGGATGACGAGCACGAGCCCGTCGGCGTCACGCAGCTGGCGCTGCGTCTGAGCCGCTCCGCCGGAGGCGTCAGCCGCCGCCACGGCGAGGTGGCGCGCGAGATGTGGCACGACCTCTGGCCCGACCGCGAGGTGGACCAGGTGCCGATCGGCTACGTGACGAACGGCGTGCACGTGCCCACCTGGCTGGGCGGCCCGATGCGCGAGCTGCTCGACCGCTACCTGGGCGAGGGCTGGCTCGACCGGGCCGACGACCCCGTTACGTGGGAAGGCGTCGACTCGATCCCCGACAAGGAGCTGTGGGGCGCCCGCGTGAGGCAGCGCGAGGAGCTGGTGGCGTTCGCTCGCGAGCGCAGCGTGAGGGACCGCCTCGGCCGCGACGACCAGCCCCAGTACGTGGAGGCGGCCGTGCGCACGTTCGACCCCGGGGTGCTCACGCTGGGGTTTGCACGCCGGATCGCCACCTACAAGCGGCTCGGCATGCTGGGCCACGACCCGGAGCGCACGCTCAAGCTGCTCGGCGGCGAGCGCCCGCTCCAAGTGGTTCTCGCCGGCAAGGCGCATCCGCGCGACGACGACGCCAAGCGCACGCTGCAGGCGCTCTTCGGGCTCAAGGGCGCCCCGGCCGTGGGCGAGCGCGTGATCTTCCTGGACGACTACGACCTGCCCACCGCCGCCAAGCTCGTGCAGGGCTGCGACGTCTGGGTGAACCTGCCGCGCCCGCCGCTCGAGGCGAGTGGGACGAGCGGGATGAAGTCGGCTATGAACGGCGGCCTGCAGCTCAGCGTGCTGGACGGCTGGTGGGCCGAGGGCTACGACGAGTCCCATGGCTGGGCGCTCTCCGGCGAGACCGACGACGACCACGGCGCCCAGGACGCCCGCGACGCCGCCGAGTTCTACCGGCTGCTCGAGGAGGAAGTTGGACCGGCGTTCTACGAGCGCGACGAGCGCGGCATCCCCACGGCGTGGCTCGCTCGCCTGCGCGCGTCGCTGAAGCTGCTGGGCCCCGAGTTCTGCGCCACGCGCATGGTGCGCCAGTACGCAGAGGGCGCCTATCGCTCGCCGGTCTCGTAGCGTTCGCCTGTGAGCGCGTTGATGGTGGGGGCCGGCGCCAGCATCGTTGCCGGCGCGCTCGTTCAGTCGGCCACCGGGTTCGGCTTCTCCCTCCTGGCGGCGCCGCTGACCTATGCGGCGGTCGACCCGGCGCCCGCCGTCGGCCTGCTGCTCCTGCTCGGCACGGAAGTGAACCTGATGACGCTGGGCACCGAGCGGCGCTGGCCCGAGCCGCTGGTCCGGGACAGCGTGCTGATCCTCGTGTGCGCAGCCCCTGGAGCCCTCGCCGGGGTGGCGCTGCTGCGGTCGTTGTCGCCGCTTGCCCTCCAGATCGCGGTGACCGTGGGAGTGCTGGCCACGCTGGCCGTCCGCCACCTTGGCAGCCGGGCGCACCTGCCGGCGTGGGCCGCCGGGCTCGCGGCCGGCGCGCTCACCACGTCCACCAGCACGTCGGGGCCGCCGATCGTGCTGCACCTGCTCGGTCGCGGCGCGCCGCCTCGCAGGGTGCGCGACACGCTCACCGTCTGCTTCCTGGGCCTGGCCGCGATCGGCGGCATCGCCCTGGCCGCCACCGGCACACCCGCCCTGCCCGACGCGGCGTTCATTGCCGCGCTCGTTCCACTCGTGGCGGTGGGCCACATGGCGGGACGCCGTCTGTTCGCACGACTGGCCGCCAGCGGGCGATTTGAGACCGCGCTGAACGTGGGACTCGTGGTCGCGATCGTCGCCGGGCTGGTGGGCGTGCTGGCCGACTGAACGGCATCCGTCCCATGCGCCAGTTAGGGTCCCCGGCGCGTGTACGACTGGCTGTTGTTCCTGCACGTCACCGGGGCGTTCGCCCTCGTCACCACCGTGGTGGTCCTGAGCGCCTTCGCGCTCGGCTATGCGCTCGACTCGCGCGTGCTCACAGTGGCGAGCATCGCCTGGGCCATCGGGGGCTTTGGCACGCTCGTGTTCGGCATCTGGCTGGCGATCTACGTCAAGGGCTACGACCTCTGGGACGGCTGGATCATCACCGCGATCGTGCTGTGGGCGGTAGCCGCCGAGCTGGGCAGGCGAGCCGAGGTGGGCTTCGGCGCCACCGCGGGCGGTGACGCCGCGGCGAGGTCTCAGGCCGTGCTCTTCCACTGGCTGCGCGCGCTGGCCGTGCTCGCGCTGCTCGTGGTGATGATCTACAAGCCGGGGGCGTGAGCGTGGTCCTCGCCGCCATCCGCCCCGACGCCTGGAACTTCCCCGTGCTGCTCCACGTGCTGGGCGCAATGGTGCTCGTGGGGTCGCTCGTGCTCGCGGGCTCCGCGCTGATGTTCGCCTGGCGCGGCGGCGAGGGCGCCATGGTGCGCCTCGGCTACCGCTCGCTCCTGCTCGGCGTCGTGCCCGGCTGGATCCTGATGCGCGTGGGCGCCGAGTGGGTCGCGTCGAAGGAGCACCTCGAGAACTCGAACGTGTCCTGGATCGGGATCGGCTTCACGACCGCCGACGGCGGGGCCCTCTTCATCATCATCGCCACGATCCTCGCGGCGCTTGCCTGGCGCCGCGCGGCCCGCGCCGAGGCGCCGGCCGCCAGCGGCCTCGGTCGAGCCGCCGGAATCCTCGTCGGCGTTGTCTTGATCGCCTACGTCGTCACGCTCTGGGCGATGACGACAAAGCCGAGCTGAGCGGGCGCTCGAAGCGCGCGGCCGGCTCGCCGGAGGCATTACGCAGGATCACCGCAGCGAGGTCGTCGCTGGCGGTGTCGGCATCCTTCTCCACGCGGGCGATGAGCTCCTGGGCGTCGAGCCCCTCCCTCACCAGCGCCTCGATGTGCTCGCGGCCGAGCTGCTCGCCGCGTCTGCGGGCCTCCTTGAGACCATCCGTGTAGAAGCACACGGTCTCGTCCGGCAGCAGGTAGTGGCTGAACTCGGGCCAGTCGTGCCCGAGGCCCAGGCCGAGCGGCGTGGCCGTGTCCTCGCTCGCGGTCTCAACGCCGCTGATGAGGGGCGGCTCGTGCCCAGCCTTCGCGTAGCGGAGCTCGGAGTTGGCGTTGTCGTAGGTGGCCACGATCACCGTGGCGAAGTTCAATCCCATCTCGGCCTCTAGGTAGCGATCGGCGCGCGCCAGCACCTCGCCGAGCGAGTGGCCCTCGCCCATCAGCGTCCTGAGCGTGTAGCGAACGAGCGCGGCCTGGATCAGCGACTCGCGGCCGTGGCCGGACACGTCGCCGAGGATGATCCCGGTGCGGTCACGGTCGAGCGGGAAGACGTCGTAGAAGTCGCCGCCCGCGGCCAGGCCCTGGGCCGGCCGGTAGCCCACCGACACGGCAAGCTGCCCCGCCCGCCTGGGCACGTTGGGGAGCAGCGCCGCCTGGAGCAGGCCCACGTCGTCGAGCAGTCCCTGGCGCTGCCGAGTGAGGCGGCGGGCACGGCGGCCCTGAACGTACGCGTCGATCGACATCAGCGAGGCGATCGCCACAAGCGCGATCAGCGCCAACTCGATCGCTCGCGGCAGTGAGTGGACGAGCGTCGTGCCCAGGTCGCCGAGCGAGCCGCCCTTCTTGGCTTTGTCCGCGGCTGGTCTCGACTCGCCAGGCGTCACTGTGTGCGCCGCGGCGTTGACGGTTCGGACTGCCTGACCGGAGCCATGCGCGCGGTGCCGGCCGCTGGTAGAGGTCTTGCCACCTGAGGAGTGGTGCGACGGAGTGCGCCGGCGCGCGCGCGTGGAGCTACCGCCCTGGCTGGACGTTGTCGAGCCGCTGCTCGGGGTCGTGCTGGTGGGCGAGCCGCTGTTGCCGGAGGCGGGCGAAGCGGTGACGGGCGTCGATGGGGCAGTGACCGGAGTGGTGGTGGCCGGCGGCACCTGGGCGCTCGGCGTCGGCACGGCCGGCGTGGAGACCGTGATCGCCGGCACTGCTGGCGTGGTGAGCGTGATCGGGGTGGGAGTGGGAACGGAGACCGTGACCGGCGGCAGCGCCGGGGTGGTCAGCGTCACGCTCGGCAGGAGTGGGTCGTCGGCGCCGGCGCCCGCGGGCAGGGCCGCGAGGGCCACGAGCCCAGCGATCCCAACAACTGCGATACGGCGACTGCTCACCTTTGCCCCACTCAGCAATTGGCTACCGATACGACACTTGTCGGCATGCGCCAGCGAGAGCTTTAGCACTACCTTGACCGGCTAGGCGCCCCTTTTGGGCGCCTTTCTTCACCCTAAGCGCGATCGGCTGTTCGCGCGAGGGCTGGGGGCATTTCGGTGCGCTCAACGGCGCGCATGCCGGGCAGGTAGAGCGCGGCCAGCGTCACCACGGCCCCCACCATGCCCGCGCCGATCAGCGTGGAGCGCGCGCCGATGGCACCGCTGAGCGGACCGGTGAGGGCCAGCGACACGGGCAGCAGGCCGATCGAGATCAGCCAGTCCAGGCTGGACACGCGGCCCAGCAGGCTGGCCGGCACCTCGCGCTGCTTCACCGTGGCCCACACGATCGTGCCGGCGGTCTCGAGGGCGTTGAACGCCACGCTGACGAGCATCAGCTGCCACACCGCGGTGGCCATGCCGTAGCCGGCCACCGCCAGCGTCGCCACCGTCCACACGACATAGATGAACGTGATCTCGCGCCGCGGCAGGCCGCCCTGCCCCATCGCCACGGCACACGCCACCGAGCCGATGCCGCCGGCGGCGAGCACCAGGCCGAGGTCCGCCGCGCTGCCGTGCAGGGAGTTCTTCACCACGAAAGGCAGCAGCACCTCGGTTGGGCCCATGAAGCAGAGGTAGGCGATGGCCGCGGCGGCGAACGTGCCCCACAGCCAGACGTGGCGACGCACGTAGTCGAAGCCGCCGCGCAGGTCGGCGCCGAGCGAGGCGGGCGCGGCCTCGGACGCCGCCCCGGGGCGCGCGCGCATCGCCAGCAGCGCCACCGCAGAGGCCAGGAACGAGAGCGCATCGAGGCCAAAGGCCGAGCCGGCGCCCAGTCCCGCAACGAGCACGCCTCCGATCGCCGGCCCCGCCAGCCGGAACGCCAGCGGCCGTACGAACTGGTCGAGCGAGTTGGCCTGCGCGAGCTCAGCGGCCGGCAGGAGGTCGGGCACGATCGCGTCGAAGGCGGGCGCGAAGAAGCCGGTGCCCACGCCGTAGAGCGCCACCAGCACGAGCATGTGCCACAGGTGCAGCGATCCGGCGAGAGCCAGAATGGCGATGGCGCCAACCCCAAGGCCGCGCAGAACGTCGCTGGCGAGGATCACCCGGCGCCGGTCGAAGCGGTCGCTCACCACGCCGCCCAGCAGCAGGCACGCGATGGTGGGCAGCGTCATCGCGATGCCCACCGTGGCCAGCGCGGTGGGCGCGTTCGAGAGCGCGTACACCTGCCAGGCCATCGCCACGAGGAACACGCCGTCGCCCACGAGCGACACGCACATCCCCGCCCACAGGAGGCGGAAGTCGCGGTGCCGGAGCGGCGCTAGAAGACGGACCCGGCTGAACCCGCCAGCCCGGTCGAGTCCCTCATAGCTGTGATGCATCGTCGCGCGGAACGGCGATCGGCGGCGCACCGTTCGCCTGCGCCTTGATCGCCTCGCCGAGGAAGTCCAGCGCGTCGGCCGCCTCCATCGGGCGCGCGAAGTAGAAGCCCTGACCGCTCTCGCAGCCAAGGTCGCGGAGCGTCTTCCACTGCTCCTTCAGCTCGATGCCCTCGGCCACCACCTCGAGCGCCAGCGTCTGCCCGAGCGCCACCACGGCGCTGGCCAGGCCGGACTGCTCGGGCGTCTGGCCGGAGCGCAGGAACGAGCGGTCCATCTTCAGCACGTCCACCGGGAAGCGGCTCAGGTAGCTGAGCGACGAGTAGCCGGTGCCGAAGTCGTCCATCGCCAGGCGCACGCCCAGGGCCTTGAGGTCCTGGAGCCGCTCCACCGCGAGGTCGGCGTCCGCCATCACCACGGTCTCGGTGATCTCGAGCGTGAGGCCGGCCGGGTCGATCCCGGACTCCTCGATCGCGTCGCGCACGTCGGCCACGATGTCCGAGTGCTGCAGCTGCTTCACCGACAGGTTGATGCTCATCGAGAGCGGCGGGACGACCGGGAACGAGTCCTGCACGACCTTGGCCTTGCGGCAGCCCTCGCGCAGCACCCAGCGGCCGATCGGCACGATCAGGCCGGTCTCCTCGGCGAACGGGATGAAGCTGTCCGGCGGCAGCAGGCCGCGCTCTGGATGCTGCCAGCGCACAAGGGCCTCCAGACCGCACACCACGCCGTCCTCCAGCCGCACCACCGGCTGATAGTGCAGCTCGAACTCGTTGTTCACGATCGCGCGCTGCATATCGGCGCGCATCTCGAGCCGCGCGAGCACCACCTCGTGCATCGCCGGCTCGAACATCCGGTAGCCGCCCTTGCCGTCGCGCTTGGCGATGTACATCGCGGCGTCGGCGTTGCGGATCAGGTCGTCGGCCTCGGCGCCACCGCCGTTGCCGGCCACGGCGATGCCGAGGCTGGCGCGCACCACCAGCTCCTTCTGGTCGAGGCGCAGCGGGTCGGTGAAGGCCTCGAGGATGCGCTCGGCGGCGTCGGACGCCTCCTGGATGCTCTCCACGTCCTCGAGCAGGATCGCGAACTCGTCGCCGCCGAAGCGGGCGGCGGTGTCGCTCGCGCGGATGCACGACTCGAGGCGCTTGGCCACGTCCAGCAGCACCTGGTCGCCGGCCGCGTGACCCAGGCTGTCGTTGATCGTCTTGAAGTCGTCGAGGTCGAGGAAGATCACTGCCAGGCCCTCGTGGTCGCGGCGGGTGCGCGCGAGCGCATGGCGCACGCGCTCCACGAACAGGGCGCGGTTGGCCAGGCTCGTCACCGGGTCGTGGAAGGCCTGGTGGGCCAGCTGCTCCTCGAACGCCTTGCGCTCGCTCACGTCGCGGCCGTTCAGCACGATGCCCCCGACTGCCTCGTCGTGCAGCAGGTCGGTGCGCAGGATCTCGAAGGCCCGCGGGCTGCCGTCGCGGTGGCGCAGCGAGCACTCGAGGATCTGGCCCTCGCGGCCCGCGTGGTCGCCGTCGGCAGCGATCAGCGGCAACAGGCGCGTCTCCTCGCCCGGCGCCAGCAGCTCGTCGAAGCGGCGGCCCACCACCTCGTCGGCGGTGTAGCCGAGCACACGCTCGATCGAGGGGCTCTGGTAGAGCACGCGCGCGTTCTCGTCGATCACCGTGATCAGGTCGCTGGCATGCTGTACGAGCGAGCTGAGGCGCGCCTCGCTGGTGCGGCGCAGCACCTCGTCGGTCAAGGCCGCACTCTCGAGTGCGAGCGACACGTGCGTGGCCAGCGCCTGAAGCGAGCTCTGCACCGCAAACGACGTGTGGCGCGTGTCCGCGGTCACGATCAGGCCGCGGGTCTCCCCGCCCCACGCAAGCGCATGCGCGACCACGGACGCGGTTGCCATCGGCAGCATCAGATCCGCCACCAGGGTCTCGTCGAGCGCGGGCCGCCCGCCCTGCTCGCCGCGCGACGCCCCGATCAGCGCCTCCGCCGTGCCCGTCCTGATGCTCCAAGGCGTGGGTGCGCCCTCGCCGCGCACCGCCACCACGCTGGTGGTGTCGTCCTCGAGGAGGCAGATGCGCACCTCGGCGCGCTCCCCTGCGAGCTTCCGCACGGTGTCGAGCGCGGCGGCATAGATGTCCTCGCGCGTGGTGGCCGCCACCAGGGCGGCGCCTGCCGAGCTGAGCACCCGCTCGCGCGCGGTGGAGCGCTCCTGCTGGCGGTTGAGGCCGGCCATGCGCGCCACCACGAGGCAGAACAGCACCACCGAGCTGGCCATGACCACGAGCAGGTCCACGTTCGCGCCGTGGTTCAGCTCGTGGACGATCTCCACGGCCGGCGCGATCAGCGACGCGCCGGTGAGTAGCGCGAGGCGGAAGGCGGTGAGCCGCCGCTGGCGCTCGGGTTCGGCCTGCTCGAGCGTGCTCATCGAGGGATGCAGCGCGGCCGAGCCCCAAAGGAGGTAGAAGCCGATCCAGCCGATGTCGAGCCAGAGCTGGTGTGTGTAGGTGCCGTCCAGCAGCAAGAGCCCGTACACGTAGTCGGTCACCAGCAGGCAGACGATGCTCGACACGAGCAGGTAGAAGGCGGGTTGGCGCTTGCCGGCGTCCACGATGAGGCGCATGCCGGCGGCGAGCAGCAGGATGTCGCCGAGCGGGTAGGCGATCGACACGAGCCGCGCGAACAGCGACATGTCATCCCCATGGATGTACGGTGCGATCAGCCCCACCCAGGACAGCAGCGCTAGGCCAAGCGTCATGATCGCCGAGTCGATCAGGCCGGCGCGATCGCGGTGCGGGTTGCGGCGGCGCACCAGCATCCAGAGGCCGGCCATCAGCGCCGGGTACACCGTGAGGTACACGGCGTCGCCCGCGGACGGGAACGGCACGTCCTTGTGCAGCAGCTTCGGGTAGCTGTAGGTGTAGAGGTCGCCCAGCCAGAAGAGCCCGAGGCCTAGCGCGAAGAACCACCAGGGCAGCGCGGTGGCCGGGCGGTTGCGGCGCACGCCGAAGATCACCGCCACCACACCCGAGAGGCCGAGGCCGTTGATCACCGGACCGCTGCCCTTGAACGGCGGCACCGCCCAGTAGAGCAGGGTCACGAGCACGCCGACGGCGAGATACAGCTCCCAGGCATGCGGCTTGCGGATCTTCATGCTGCGGCCTCCACCGACTCGGTTATCTCCTCGCCGACGCGGCGCAGCTCGCCGCGCTCGGCCAGGTCCTCGATCGCCGCCAGCAGCGTGTCCACCTGCTCGTCCGTGTTCGCCGAGGTGAGCTGCACGCGGAAGCCCACCTCCGCCTTCGGCACGAGCGGGTAGGCCGCGAGCGTCACGTACACCCCGTTGTGGAAGAGGAAGCGCCCCACCTCGCTGATCCGGCGGTGATCGCTGAGCGGGATCTCGACGATCGGATAGCCGGACACGTTGGGCGTGTAGACCCCGAGCTCATCGAGGCGCTCGAGCACGCGGGCGGTGTGGGAGCAGAGCACCCGCCGCAGCTCGTCGCCGCGCTGGGCATTGACCTCCAACCCCTTCAGCACGACGGCGAGCGATGCGACAGGCGATGGGCCCGAGTAGAGATAGGGCGGCGCCGCGACCTTGAGCAGCTTCTTCACGTCCGTCGGGCAGGCGATGAAGGCGAGCAGCGCCGAGTACGCCTTCGAGAAGCCGCCGACGAGCACCAGGTTGTCGTAGGTCTCGTCGAAGTGGCGGATCACGCTGTTGCCCTTGCGGCCGTAGTGGCAGGTCTCGTCAGGGCTGCGCTCGCCGATCACGCCGAAGCCGTGGGCGTCGTCCACGTACAGCAGTGCGTTGTGCTTGCGGCACACCGCGGCGAACGCCCGGATGTCCGGCGCGTTGCCGGTCATGCTGTTCACGCCGTCCATGCACACCAGGCGCGTGGGATCGCGCTCGGCGGTCAGAAGCTCGTCGAGGTGCTCGGGATCCTCGAAGCGGAAGCGCTTCACCGCGGCGCCGCGCGAGCGGGCGATCTGGCAGCCGTCGTAGATGGTCTTGTGCGCGCGCTGGTCGAGGAAGATCGTGCCGGAGGCGGCGAGCAGCGGGATCACCGACATGTGGATGTGGGTGATCGTCGGGAGGACGAGCGAGTCGTCGCAGCCGAGCAGGCGTGTCAGCTTCTCCTCGATCTCCTCGTACAGCGCCGGGCTGCCGAGCAGGCGCGACCAGCTCGGATGGGTGCCCCACGCATCGAGGTAGGCGGGCACCGAGTCGATGATCTCGCGGTCGAGATCGAAGCCAAGGTAGTTGCAGGAGGCGAAGTCCGCGAGCCACTGGTTGCCCACGCGGATCATGCGGCCGTCCACCTCGTCGATGACCGCGTCCATCATCGGATGGGACTCGGTCAGGGCGGACAGGTCGCGGACTGTCTCGAGCCAGTGATCGAGCCACGGCTGCGTATGTGCGGGGCGCGGAGCGTGCATCCTCGAAACGCGGTATCGGTTTGGCGCAGTCGCGGCTTTAGTCGCTGGGCGGAATACCTCGTTTTGCGCCTCCACGCGCAACTGTGGATCGAACATTTGTCCAAGTTGCGTAAAGGAACCGCCCAAGATGGGAAGAACCCAACGCGGTGGCCTTTCGGTCTGACACTTGTTCGATCGAGCTCACTCGAGACGGCGTACGCGTCAGCGGCGAGCTCGACCTGCAGGCGGCTCCGGCGCTGAAGGCAGCCCTCGTCGAGCTGATCGACGAGGGCCAGGTGGACATCGTGGTCGACCTGACCGACACCACCTTCCTCGACTCGACCGCGCTGGGCGTGCTTGCCGGCCGCTACCGGGAATTGCGCGCCCACGGCGGGTCGCTGGCGGTGATCTGCAGCAACCAGAACGTGCTCAGTACGCTCGAGATCGCGGGCGTCGGCCACGCGCTGACGCTCTGCCACTCGCGCGAGGAACTCACCCTCACACCCTGGACCGCGTAGCCGACCTACGAATGGAATCCGCGGTGCTTCAGCTCGAGCAGCACGTCCAGCGCCTGCCCGCCGAGCCCTCGCAGCTCGCGCACGCGCGGGCGTTCGCCGAGGCCGCGGCCGAGCGCTTCGGCCTCGACGAGACCGACTGCTACCAGTTCAAGCTGGCGGTGAGCGAGGCTGTGGCCAACGCGATCGAGCACGGCGCTCCGTATCCCGACGGGACGATCGGGCTGAAGATCTTCGAGAAGGCCGACAGGCTCACGGTGGAGGTCTACGACTGCGGTCGCTTCACCACCAACCTCGCCGAGCAGGGCGCGCTGCCTGAGCGCGGACGGGGACTTGCGTTCATGACCGTGTTCGTGGACGAGCTGGACATCCTCCGCGGCGAGGACCACACCGCGGTGCGGCTCACGAAGCTGCGGCCGGGCACGGCCTAGGGCACTAGAGCTCTCTCAGGCCTTTCCCAGGTTTCTCATACAGCCTTCCCATTGCGGCACGGGATTCTCATGCCCGTATGTCAGCTGCAACTGAAGGAGCCAGGATGTCCCCTCACACCACCACCTCCGTTCCCCATAACGACGGCGCCGTTCGCGCGCTCGGGGCGGTGGGCCTCTGCGGCGTCGCGCTCATCCACCTTCTCGACCTCCCTGGGAAGCTGTCTGAGACGCCGTACATGTTCTTCATGTATGTCGGCCTGATCACGTCCTCGGTGGCGCTCGCGGGCGCGCTGCTGTGGAGCGGCGATGCGCGCATCTGGAAGGCCTCGGCCGGCCTCACCACCGCGGTGATCGTCGGCTACGTGCTCAGCCGCACCACTGGACTGCCCAGCGCGACCGACGACATCGGCAACTGGGGCGAGCCGCTCGGCATCGCATCGCTGTTCGTCGAGGGCTGCCTGCTCGCGCTGAGCAGCGGCGCGCTGGTCAGCCACAGAGTCGGGCAGAAGGCGCTCAGCCGGCGGCGGGAGAAGGCCCTGTCGGCGGTCTTGGGCTAGGGAAATGGCGGGGCGATGAGACTGCTGCTGGTCGAGGAAGAGGGGCGCGCCCGCGAGGAGTTGCGGCGCGCGCTCCTCGTGGCGGGCGCGGACGTGCTCGTCGCGGCCGGGGGCCACGAGGCGCTCGAGCGGGTGGGCCTGGATGGCCCCGACATCGTGGTGCTCAGCTCCAAGCTGCCGGACATGGACCCGCTCTGGGTCTGCAGGCTGCTGCGCGAGGCGAACAACGTCTTGCCGATCCTCGTCATGTCGGTGAACGGGACCCTCGACCCGATCGAGGCCCTGAACGCGGGCGCCGACGACTGCCTGTCGCGCAACGCAAATCTCGGCGAGCTGCAGGCGCGACTGCGGGCGCTCGCGCGACGCAGCCAGAACGGCGTGGACGTGTCCCGCCTCCAGTTCGAGGAGCTCGAGCTGGACGTGGGCGAGCACGTGGCCCGCATCGGCGGTCGCGAGTCGCGACTGACTCGCACCGAGTTCGAGCTGCTTCATCTCTTCATGCGCAACCCGCGGCGCGTCCTCCCCCACGAGCTCATATACGAGCGTGTGTGGGGCTACGACTTCGCCCTCGCCGGCAACACGCTGCGCGTGTACATCGGGTACCTGCGCAAGAAGCTCGAGGCGGGGGGCGAGCGGCGACTGCTGCACACGGTGCGCGGGGTGGGCTATGTGCTGCGCGAGCCTTGACGCCCGTGGCCGGGGCCGCGTCCGACGGCGGCCCCGCCCGGGTCGTGGATCACACCCTGTGCCGGTGGTGCAGGCGGGCGTGACGGCGCGAGTGGCGACGGGTGGCGGACGTCGAGGCGCCCGTCGTACCGGTGGCGCCAGTGGCGCCCGTGGCTCCAGTTGGCCCGGAGCCCGGGTGGCCAGACCCGGTTCCATTGCACGCCCACGCGACACCCACGCCACTCAGCGCGATCACGCCGGTAGCGAGAGCCACGCTGATGGGGCGAGAGCTCAGCTGCATCGTTTGTCTCCTCGATCGGGGACAGCTGACGCGATTCAGGGTCCGGCTTCGCCGTAAGCCCAGCGTGTGACCAAGGTAAGAGTCGATCCTCAGGAAACTCCAAGGTTTCTAGATCACAATTCACTCAATGATCAGCGAAAACGGACAGAACGGAAGCGGCAAGTTGCGAGTCCTCGTCGTCGACGACGAGCCCAACATCCTCGACGTCATCTCGATGGCGCTCCGCTACGAGAGCTTCGAGGTGGCCACCGCCGCCAACGGGCGTGACGCTCTCGCCAGCGTGCGCGAGTTCCGCCCGCACGTGATCCTGCTGGACATCATGCTGCCCGACATGGAGGGCTTCGAGGTGGCGCGCCGCCTGGGCGCCGACCGCGCGGGCATCCCGATCATCTTCCTCACCGCCCGCGACACCACCGAGGACAAGGTGCGCGGCCTCACTATGGGCGGCGACGACTACGTGACCAAGCCTTTCAGCCTCGAAGAGCTGGTGGCGCGCATCCGCGCGATCCTGCGCCGCACCGGCATCGAGAACGGCCACGCGAGCAACCTCACCTTCGACGACCTCGAGCTGGACGACGACACCCGCGAGGTCACGCGCGACGGCAAGCACATCGACCTCACCGACACCGAGTACCGCCTGCTTCGCTACCTCATGAGCAACCCGCGCCGTGTCTTGACGCGTGCGCAGATCCTCGACCACGTCTGGAACTACGACTTCGGCGGCGACGCCCGCGTGCTCGAGACGTACATCAGCTACCTGCGCAAGAAGATCGACGCGGAGGGCCCGGCGCTCATCCACACCGTCCGCGGCGTGGGCTACTCGCTGCGCCTGCCCAGAGGCTAACAATGTCGCTTAGGGCTCGGCTGCTGGCCGGGCTGCTGGTCTTGGCGGCGGCCGGCCTCATCACGCTGGCGGCTGTTACCTATGCCGAGCAGAAGTCGTTCCTGTACCAGCGCGTAGACCAGCAGCTCACCGCCGCGCACTTCCCGGTCTCCACCAAGCTGGACCAGAGCGGTGCAAACGTGCCCGGCTACTCATCGCAGCAGTCCCACGGGCCGAGCGGCTTCGGAGGAGGACCCGCGCCGCAGGGGGACAACAAGGGTGGCCCCGGCGGACCGAGGCCGGGCGACCTACCGGGCTACGCAGTGGGTCTGCGGCGAGATGCCAACGGCAAGCAGGTGGGCAAGCCCGTCGTGGTTACGTCGAGCACGTCGCGGCTGGCCACGCCGAAGTTCCCGGCCAAGCTCGCGGTCGGACACACGGTCACCGTGGGTTCCGTGGGCTCATCGCTTCAGTACCGCGTCCGCGCGTACCCGACCCAGGACCAACCGGGCACCACGCTCGTAGCAGTCCCGCTGCGCGAAGTCAGCCAGACGCTGAACCGCCTGCTGCTCGTGGAGGCGCTCGTCATTGGCGGCGTGCTCCTCGCCCTCGGCGCCCTCGCGTGGTGGGTGGTCCGGCTCGGCCTGCGCCCGCTCGACCGCATGGGCGCAACGGCCGGCGCCATCGCGGCGGGTGACCTGTCGCGCCGTGTCAGCCCGACGAATCCGCGCACCGAGGTGGGCCGCCTGGGACTGGCGCTGAACGGAATGCTCGCCCAGATCGAGAAGGCGTTCGCCGAGCGCGAGGCCAGCGAGGGCCGGCTGCGGCGCTTCCTGGCGGACGCGTCGCACGAGCTGCGCACCCCACTGTCCGCGATTCGCGGCTACGCCGAGCTGTTCCGCATGGGCGCCGCGAAGGACACCGCCGACACGGAGAAGGCGATGCGCCGCATCGAGGAGGAGGCCCAGCGGATGGGCGTGCTCGTGGAGGACCTGCTGGCGCTGGCCCGCATGGACGAGGTGCGCGACCAGGTGCGCGAGCCCGTTGAGCTGCGCCGTCTCGCGCGTGACGCGGTGGACGACTCGCGCGCCGTCGCCCCCGAGCGCTCGATCGAGCTGGCGGAGAACGGCCCTGCCGTGGTGCTGGGCGACCGCGACGAGCTGCGCAAGGTCATAGCGAACCTGATGCGCAACGCGATCGTCCACACGCCCGCCGGAACGCCGATCGAGGTGAGCGTGAAGAGCTCGAACGGCGACGCCGTCCTCGAGGTCCGGGACCACGGCCCGGGCCTCCCACCCGACGCCGACTCGGGCGAGCTCTTCGAGCGCTTCTGGCGCTCCGAGCCAGGCCGCCGCCAGGGACCCGGCGGAGCGGGCCTGGGCCTCGCCATCGTCTCGGCGATCGTGGCCGCCCACGGCGGCAGCGTGTCGGCCCAGAACGCCGAGGGCGGCGGCGCCTCGTTCGTGGTGCGGCTGCCTGAGCAGAAGTAGCCAGCTCCCCCTCAACGCAGATCGGTGAGATAAGCGTCGGGCTGTGCGCTCCAGCCGATGCTTACTCCGGGGTGGGCGTCAGCCAGCCTCCATCGAGCTCGACCACGAAGGGCACCGCCCGCAGCGCTTCCTCGCTCATTGGGAAACCGCGCCGCTCAAACCGCTCGACTTCCTCACGGCTTGGCGTCCACTTGGGAAAGCCCCCAAACGACACGCTCGCCCGGACGCCCTCGCTGACACGCTCGCCGCTGTCGAGTTCGGCGACCACCTCAAATTCGCAAGGGAAGCGCCCAGGCTCTTCGCCCTCTTGTACGCGGGTCCTCACGAGCCCGAACCGCGCTGTCACACCGATATGCGTTGAAGGGGCCGGCGCCATTCGGCATCGTGTCTTCCGTGCGAGCGCAGTCCCGAAGGGCGCGGAGACCTGTTTGCCGGGTCTGCGGAGAACGCCCCCCACCTCAGCGCCGCGTCTCCCGCGGGACTCGCCTCCTGGGGCTGTGGCCTTGCCGCTCGTGCTGACCGCCCGGCGGCGCTCGAACGCGTCCGGCTAGGCGGCGGGCTGCGCCACCCGTGGCCGCGACAGCATCCTCGCCGCCAGAAGAACCAGCGCCGGGATCGTCACTATCGCCGTCATCGCCAGGAACCAGGTGGTGCCAGCGTCGGTTCCCTCACCCAGCGAGTGCACGAGGCCGAGCACCCAGGCGAGCGCCGTGAAGCGGTGCAGCTTGCGCCAGCGAGCTACGCCAATACGCGTGCGCGCGTAATAAGAGAGCCCGAGCGCCATCAGCATCCAGCCGGCGATGATCCCGGTGGTGGTCCAGAAGGTCATGTAGCCGCTGACGAACGGGATCGTGATGTCGGCGATGCTCGGGTGCATGTAGCTGTCGCCCAGCAGAGCGGCGGCATGCACCACGATCGTCGCGAGCGTCGCCAGCGACAGCGCCTCGTGGGTCGAGCGCAGGTCGAGGCCGCGCTTCTTCACGAAGCGGCCGCCCATCATCAGCCCGAGGCACACGGCCAGGCTGGAGAGGATGAGCGCCGCGTCGCCGGCGGCTCTACTGGTGATCCAGAACAGGTGCGGTGTGACGCTCGTGGCCATTGGGCTCAGCCTTTCGTGTGGGTTCCATTACCTCGTGGGTGCCGTCCTCGAAGACCAGGACGCCGCCATGGGCGAGCCACTCGCCGGCATGTCCCGGGCCGCTCAAGATGGCGACCTTGGCGAGCATCTCGGCCTCCAGCGCCGTGGGCGCGAGGGCGGTGGCCTGCACGATCCCGGTGAACGCCGGACGCCCCGTGCCGGGATCGAGAAGATGGTGTGCGGGTAGGCCCTCCCGGCCGATCCAGCTGCGCTTGCCTATGCCGCTCGTGGCGATGCCGCCGCCGGCGAGCTCGAAGCTGTGCAGCACGCCGTCCTCGAACGGGCTCGCGACGTCGACCGTGCGGAGCGAGCCGTCGGCGCCGCCCAGGCGCAGGTCACCGCCGCAGTCCACGGCGAATGCTCGGTGGTCGGCCAGCCGTTCGGCCGCGAGGTCGGCGAACAGCCCCTTGGCGAGTCCGCCGCTGTCGAAGCGCAGGCCGGGTGGCCGCGTGATCACGCCCCTCGTCGTATCCACGGAGATCTCCCCCCAGCGCCCGAGTGGGCTCGCCGTGGCGGGAGTCCGCGGCGGGGCCAGCAACAGCAGCTCCCGCAGCGACAGCGACCCCTCGAGATCCATCTCGTAGCCGGCGCTCTCGATTTCGTCCACCAGCGTGCCGTCCACCAACCCACCGGTCTGACGCGCGGAGTCGACCACTGCTTCGGCCAGCCGCGCCATCGTCTTCGTCACGTCCACTCGCTCGCGTGGATCGCGGTTGACGAGCGACAGCTCGCTGCTTGGGTCGAAGCGCGAGAAGCGCACGTGCCACTCGCGTAGCTGGCGGCGGACGAGCTGTGTGGCCAGCTCGGCGCTCCCAAGGCGGCCGCTGCCAGTCACGAGCACGGCGCAGTGCGACCCGAAGCAGTCGAATCTGACGATCGCCTCGCGGGTCATGACTGGCTCGTGGTTACCGACGACGGGCTGGAGCTGCTGCTGCTGCTGGAGCTCGAGTTGTTGGAGCTGCTCGAGTTGGAGCTGGCCGAGGCGGTGTCGCTCGAGCTCGAGTTGTCGCTCGAAGTCGTGCTCGTGTCGTCGTTTGCGGTCGTGGTCGTAGTCGACGACGTGGTCGTCGTCGTGCCGTTCGAGTTCGCCGCCACGGTGGTGGTGCTGTTGCCGAGCGCCGGGTCGTGGCCCTCGACCATCTGCACGTAGATGCCGGCGAAGGCGGCGATGAACACGGCCACCGTGAGGGCAGCCACGCGCGTGCGGATTCGACGGAGTCGGCCGCGCTTCTTCTCTGCGTGCGCGCGGGCGGCAGCACGGGCGGCGGCACGATCTGGAGCTGGGTTCGGAATCTGGTCGGCCATGTCGTCTCGGCCTCCTTCTCATTCGGGGCGAGACGAGCATCGACGACGGTCCTCAGCCGGATCTCAACGCTTCCTGGGAGCTACCTGAGGACGCCGTCTCAGCGTTTTCCCAGCCGAAGTTGAGTTGCGACTTACGGCCGTCGCCGAGGCTGCCGTCATGCACCAACCGGACCTCGAAGTCGTCGTGCCCGTCTACAACGAAGAGCAGGTGGTGGAGGCCAGCGTGCGCGGCATCCACGCGTACCTGAAGAACTGCCTCCCCTACTCCACGACGATCACGGTCGTCGACAATGCGAGCACCGACCGCACCTTCGACGTCGCCCACTGGCTCGCGTACGAGCTCGAGGACGTCACCGTCATGCGCCTCCGCGACAAGGGTCGCGGGCGGGCGCTGCGCGCGGCCTGGACGGGCTCGAACGCGCGCGTGGTCGCGTACATGGACGTGGACCTCTCCACCGACCTCACCGCCCTCGAGCCCCTGGTCCAGCCGCTGCTCGACGGCAGCAGCGACCTCGGCCTGGGCTCGCGCCTCGCACCCGGCGCGAAGGTGGACCGCTCGGCGCTGCGCGAGGTGATGTCGCGCTCCTACAACTTCCTGGTTCGCCGCCTCCTGCACTCGCGCGTCTCGGACGCGCAGTGCGGCTTCAAGGCTGCCCGGCGGGAGACCATCCAGGCGCTTCTGCCGCAGGTCGAGAACGAGAACTGGTTCTTCGACACCGAGCTGATCCACGCCGCCGAGCGCTCCCATATGCGCATCCACGAAGTGCCGGTGGTCTGGACGGAGGACTCGGACTCGCGCGTGCGACTGATCAGCACGGCAGCCGAGGACCTCCGCGGGATCGCCCGCCTGCGGCGCAACGATCGCCGCCAGGCGGGCGACCCCGTCGGTGCCCCGCAGGAGCAGCACGCATGAGCGCGATAGCAGCCGTCCTCCGGCCGGCGCTCGGCCGGGTGAGCCCGCAGCTGCGCAGCTTCCTCTTGATCGGCGTGGCGTGTACCGCCGCCTACGCCGTGCTGTACACGTTGTTCCGTCACGCCGGCATGGCCGCGCTGCCCGCCAACGCGCTCTCGCTGACGGCGACCATGGGCGCGAACTTCGCCGCCAACCGGCGTTACAGCTTCAAGGCCAGCCACGGGCCCCTCGGCTCTCAGCTGATCTCGTACGCGATCGCGTACCTGCTCGGGCTTGCGGCGTCGAGCGTCGCGCTGGCGATCCTCCTGGGCGCGCTCGGACACCCGCACGGCGCCGCCGACACCATTGCCGCGATGGCCGCCGGCCTGGTCGCCACGGGCGTGCGCTACGTGCTGATGGCCGGCTGGGTGTTCAGGCCCGAGCCGGCCACGGGCAAAGTCGATCCGTTCGCGTGGTCACGCTCGTGGGCCCGCTCGCTGCGCGCGCCCCGGCCCGAGCTGCTGGCGCTGATTGTCGTGGCCGGAGTCCTCAACCTCTGGGCACTCAGCAAGAACGGCTGGGCCAACGAGTACTACAGCGCCGCCGTCCGCTCGATGGCGTCGAGCTGGCACAACTTCCTCTTCGGGTCGTTCGATCCGAGCGGGGTTATGACCGTCGACAAGCCGCCGCTCGCCCTCTGGGTGCAGGCGCTGTCGGCGCGGATCTTCGGCTTCAACTCGCTCAGCATCCTCGTGCCGCAGGCGCTGATGGGTGTGGGCAGCGTGGCGCTCATCTACGACCTCACCCGCAGGCGCTTCGGTCGCGTCGCCGGGTTCGTCGCCGGCCTCGTGCTCGCCACTACCCCGATGACGGTCGCGATCTCGCGCCACAACAACCCGGACGCGCTCCTCGTGCTCTGCTCGGTGGCCGCGCTCTGGTTCCTCGTGCGCGGCCTCGAGGACGGTCGCACCCGCTGGCTCGTGCTGTCGGGCGTGTCGATCGGCCTCGGCTTCGAGACGAAGATGGCCGTGGCGCTGATGGTGCTTCCCGGCATTGCCGCGGCCTGGCTGTGGATGGCCCCGCGCGGTAGGGCTGCCGCGGTTCGGCAGCTGCTCGCCGGGGGAGCGGCGATGGCGGCTGCGGCGTGCGCCTGGCCGCTGCTGGTCAGCTTGACGCCCGCCTCCTCGCGACCGTGGATCTCCGGCACGAGCGACAACAGCGTCTGGTCGCTGATCTTTGGCTACAACGGACTGGGCCGCCTGGACGGCCAGGCCGGAGGGCCGCAGGGATTCGGCGGAGGCGGCGGCTTCTTCGGCGGCTCCACGGGTCCGCTGCGTCTGTTCAACTCCGCCCTCGGCGGGCAGGCGGGCTGGCTGCTCGGCGTGGCCGTGGTGGGCGGGATCGCCCTGATCGCGGTCACGCGCCTGCGACGCTCCGACGCTCGCACCGGCTGGCTGCTCGCCACGGGTGGCGCCTTCCTCACCTGCGCGATTGCGTTCAGCTACGCGAAGGGCATCTTCCACCCGTACTACGTCTCGCTGCTGGCGCCGTTCACCGCTGCGCTGGTGGGAGCCACCGCCGCGCAGGCCCTCGCGCGTGACAACGCCGCGCGGGTGATCGGGCCGCTGGCGGTGGCCGGTGGAGTGATCACCGAGCTGATGGTCCTGCACAACGCCCCCGGGCAGTTCACGTGGCTGCCGCCGTTCCTGATTGCGGGCGGCATCCTGGCCGCGGTGGCGCTCGCCGCAGGCGGCGCGCCGCGCATCCGGCACGCCGTGCTGGCGGCGGTGCTCGGCCTGCTCATCTGGGCGCCGGCCACCTGGGCCGTGCAGACCCTCGGCCACACCACCAGCGGCACCTTCCCCTCGGGCGGGCCCGCCTCGGCCACGATGGGCTTCGGCGGACCGGGCGGCGGCCGCGGCGGGCCTCCGGGCGGCTTCGCCGGCGGACAGGGTGGCGGCTTCGCGCCGCCTGGCGCGAGCTCTACGCAGTCGGGCAGCGGCTCCACACGGTCCGGCTCCGGCTCCACACGGTCCGGCTCCGGCACCACACAGTCCGGCTCCGGCTCCGCCCAGTCTGGCGGCTTCGCCCCACCCGGTGGCTTCGCCGGCGGCCCGCCCTCGGGCTCCACGCAGGGCGGCCCCGGTGCGGGCGGCCCCGGCGGAGGCGGCATGTTCGGCGGCAACTCCGACCTCACTCAGGTCGAGGCCTACGTGATGCGGCACGGCGGCGGCACCATCGCCGTGTCCAGCCAGCAGGGCGCTGCGTCGCAGATCATCACGAGCGACGCCAACGTGGCCGGCATCGGCGGCTTCTCCGGCCGCGAGAGCCAGGTGACGATCAAGTGGCTGGCTCAGGAGATCGCGTCGGGCAAGATCCGCTGGGTGCTCACCGATGGGACCAGCGGCGGAATGCAGGATGGTCGCGTGGGCAGCAGCCAGGTAATGGCGGCGGTCGCGAAGACCTGCACGAAGACGTCCTACGGCGGCAGCAGCTCGCTCTACGACTGCCAGGGCAAGGCGTCGGCTCTGCTCAGCGCCCTCTCGGGAAGCTAGGCCTCACGGCAGGATCAGATGGCTGTCGCCGAACTCGTGCCACAGGTAGCCCTGCTCGCGCGCGGCCTGGTAGCTGACGTCGATCAGCTCCTCACCCGCGACGGCGCGCAGCATGTCGAGGTGCGAGGCCTCGGGCTCGTGCCAGCCGGTGAGTAGGCCGTCCACGGTCCACGCGCCGCGCTCGGGGGTGACCACCAGGTTGGTCCAGCCCTCGCCCGCGGCAACCGTGCCATCCGGCCGGCTCACGGACTCGAGCGCGCGCACCACGGTGGTGCCCACGGCGATCACGCGGCCGCCCCACTCGTGCACTGCGTTCACGAGCCGGGCGGTGTGAGCGGGCACGCGGTAGGGCTCGGCGTATGGCGGCTCGCCGCGCTCGGGCGAGGACACGCCCGTGTGGAGCGTCAACGGGGCCACGTACACACCGCGCGCCACCAGCTCCGTGATCAGCTCCGGAGTGAACGGGCGGCCCGCGCTCGCCATCTCTGCGCTGCCGGGCTCGACCGCGTAGGCGTTCTGGTAGTTGTCGAGCGGCCACTCGCGCGGCACGTAGCGATAGCGGATCGGGTGGCCGTGACGGCTCAGGTAATCCTCCACCGGCTCCGGCAGGTCGAGCGCCGCCAGCCACAGCCGCGCCCCACCGGCATACGGAGCGAGGATGGTCGCCTTGCCGCCGCCCGGCAGCGTCAATCGCTCCCCCGCCTGGGCGTCGCGGAACGGATGGTCGCCTCGGCGCAGCTCAATCCGCCACCAGCGCGCGTCCTCGCTGTGGGGCGCCCGCGTGGAGAGGCGGAGCTCGAGCGAGCTGCCGTCGGCGCGCTTGACCGGCACCGCCGCGGGGAGCGTGGCCGAGTTGTTCACCACGATCAGGTCGCCTGCGGAGAGGAACGTGGGCAGCTCGTGGAAGTAGGTGTGCACGATGCTCTCGTCGCCGCGACTGGCCACCATCAGGCGCACCTCGTCGCGACGCAGCCCACGAGCCTCGGGCGGCTCGTGGGCCTCGAGGCGCTGAGGCAGCTCGCGGGCGAGCGCCCTCACGCGCTCACCTGTGCGATGTCGGCAGCGCGGTAGCGGCCGCTCGGCAGCTCGCCCTCGATCAGGGCGAGCAGGCCGGGCACGCTCTCCTCGGGCGGCGGCCGGTCGGAGATGTCCTCGCCCGGGAACGCCTCCTGGTGCATCTGCGTGCGCATGTCGCCGGGGTCGACGGCGTAGATCCTCAGTTCCGGATGCTCGGCTCCGAGGATCGCCGTCAGCTGCTCGAGCGCGGCCTTCGACGATCCGTAGCCACCCCATCCCTCGTACGGCTCCACGGCGGCGTCGGACGTGATGTTGAGGATGCGCCCGCCGGGCGCCATGCGCGGCAGCGCGAGTTGCACGAGCCCGAGCGGCGCCATGACGTTCACCTCGTACACGGTGCGCAGCTGGTGCATCGGATAGTGGGCCAGGGACGGCTGCGGGCTCGGGCCCAGCAGGCTGGCGTTGTTCACGAGCAGGTCGATACGGCTCCCGGCGGCCTCGACCAGCGCACGGCGGTGGGCGGGATCGCGAACGTCGCCCGGCATCACCGTGACGTTCGGGACGTCCGCCCATTCGGTGGTCAGAGCGTCGGCGCCGCGGGCGTCCACCACGAGCCGCCAGCCGCGCTCTGCGAGCGCTCGCCCCAGCGCGAGCCCGAGGCCGCGCGAGGCTCCTGTGACGATTGCTGTTCTCATGCCCCGCAAGCTAGGAGCGAGCGGGTCTGAGTTACCAGTGGAAATTGGTCCTAGGACCTTCGACCGAGAGTCCAGTCGGGAATCGGCGAGTGGCCGGGCGCGACTGGCAAGGACGCAGGGCTGAGTCGATGTGGAGCATCGGCGAAGCCCGAGAACGCCGCCAGGCGCGCCCGGACGCCGCCGAAACCGGCTGGAATCGAGGTCGAAGGTCCTTTAGGACCTTGGTCGCATGCGGGTCGCGTACAGCGCCGCCTGCGTGCGATCCGACACCCCGAGCTTCGCCAGCACATGGCTCACGTGCGTCTTCACGGTCTTCTCCGCGACCCCCAGCTCGAGCGCGATGCGCTTGTTCGAGAAGCCGCGGGCGATCAGGTCGAGTACCTCCTGCTCGCGCGGCGTTAGCTGGTGGTCCGGCTCCTCGGTGCGGCCGTCGGCCACCGCCTCCACGAGGCGCGCCGCCACGGCCGGGTCGATCAGGGTCTCCCCCGCGTCCGCCAGCCTGATCGCACGCGCCAGCTCCTGCGGCTGCACGTTCTTCAGGAGGTAGCCGGCGGCGCCCGCGCGGATCGCGGGCATGAGGCGATCGTCGTCGAGGAAGCTCGTGAGCACGATCACCCGAGCACCCGGCGCCCGGCGGCGCAGCTCGCGCATCGCCCCCACGCCGTCGAGCTTCGGCATCACCAGATCCATGAGGATCACATCGGGACGCACCTGCTCGGCCAGCGGCAACGCCTCGTCGCCGTCGCCCGCCTCGCCCACCACCTCGAGACCCTCCTGCAACTCCAGGAAGGTCCGAAGGCCCTCCCTCACCACAGCGTGGTCGTCCACGATCAGCACGCGGATCGCGTCGTCAGGCAAGTTGGGTCTCCAGCCGCACCGTGGTGCCCTTCGCGCGCTCGGAGTTGATCTCCAGCCGCGCGCCGATCCGCTCCGCCCGCTCCTCCATCGACGTCAGCCCAAGCCGTCGCGAGCGCAGCTCGGGCGAGTCGGGATCGAAGCCCACGCCGTCGTCCGCCACCTCGAGCAGCAGGTGACCGTTCTGCTGCTTCAGCCGGACGTTCACATGCCGGGCGTCGGCGTGGCGGAGCGCGTTCTGCAGCGCCTCCTGGGCGATCCGGAGCAGCTCCTGGTCGCGCGCGGGATCGCGCTCGATCTC
>JBKPDA010000112.1:0-3230 GCA_046727635.1 Actinomycetota bacterium
CCTCATCTCTCACCTCCTCTCGCCGGTCGCGAAGGGAATGTACAAATTAGTACGGCGAGCGAGCGGCTGCCTAGCGGGGCCGTTGCCGCCCGCGCCACTGACCCAAAGCGTAGCTCTCCAGGCCGGCAACGATCTCCCCGCTGGCGAGCGTGGCGGTTCCGTGCTGGTACTCACGCGCCAACGCGTCCTCGAGCGGCAGCGACCACTGCTCGTAGGAGGAGAGACGGTCGCTTCGAAGCGCCGCTTGGGGAAGGTCGGCGAGCTGATGCGCGAGTTCCACGGCGGCACTAAGGGCCTCGCCCGGCGGCACGATCCGGTTGGCGAGCCCCATGTGCAGCGCCTCATCGCCGGACACGCCGCGGCCCGTCAGCATCAGGTCGAGCGCGTGGCTGTGGCCGATCAGCCGTGCCAGCCGGATGGTGCCGCCGTCCATGAGCGGAATGCCCCAGCGGCGGCAGTAGACGCCGAAGACCGCATCTTCGGCCGCCACGCGCAGATCGCACCAGATCGAGAGCTCCAGGCCGCCGGCCACCGCGTGGCCCTCCACCGCGGCTATCACCGGCTTTGAGAGCAGCATCCGCGTGGGGCCCACCGGGCCATCGCCGTCCGGCTCCACGCGCGAGACGCGCTCGGCGTCGCCCGAGCGCATCGCCTTGAGGTCCGCGCCCGCGCAGAAGGTGTTGTTGGCGCCGGTGAGCACCGCGACCGAGAGCGAGTCGTCGGCGTCGAAGGATCTGAAGGCATCCACGAGGGCGTCGGCCGTGGGGCGGTCCACCGCGTTGGCCACCTCGGGCCGGTCGATCGTGACGATCGCGACCCGGCCCTCCGCCTCGTAATGGACGCTCATCGCGGCGCCAGGCCTTGGACCAGGCGGGTGAGCGCCCCGCCGATCCGCTTGCGTGCGCGCGCGGGGTCCTTGTCCCTCGCGATCGCCAGGCTGGCCTCGTACATCGCCCCGAGCATCAGGTGGGCGAGCGGCCCGACCGGCTGGCGCTCGAGCCGGCCGGCCTCCATCGCGTCGCTGAGCAGGGTGGCGATCAGTCCGAAGCCGCGGCCCGCGTCGATCTGTCGCAACTCTTCCCACGCCACGAGCGACGGCCCGTCGAGCAGCAGGATGCGCTGGCGGGCGGGATCGAGGCACGCGTCGAGGAAGGCGTCGCCCACGATCTCGATGCGCTCGAGCGGATCGCGCTCCTCGGCGACCAGGGCGGCGAGCTCGTCCGCCCACTCGCGCTCCACCTCCTCGAAGACCGCGCGAAAGAGGTCGCGCTTGTCGCGGAAGTGGTGGTATAGCGCGCCCTTCGTGACGCGCGCGCGACGGCAGATCTCGTCGATCGACACGTCCACGTAGCCCTCGGCGGCGAACAGCTCACGGGCCGCATCGAGGAGGGCGCGCCGCGTGGCCTCCGCGTACTGCACACGGCGTGCAACGCTGGCCTCCATACTGTTAGTATCTCACATCCCAACGGTATGTCTGTCGAGCGGATCGACACCGAGTTGGAGAAGACGCTCGTCGTCGAGCGCGAGTCCTGGCAGCACGGGCCGCCGCACGAGCTGTTCAAGCGCCTGCGCCACGAGTGCCCCGTCCACTGGACGAGCCACATCCCCGAGTACGAGGACGAGGCCGGCTACTGGTCGCTGACCACGGCCGACCACATCCACGCCGTGAGCCGCGACTGGGAGACGTATTCCTCCGCGCGCGGCGGCATCACGCTCGCCACGGGCGTGTTCCCGGTCGAGCTGGTGCAGGCGATGTTCATCGGGATGGACCCGCCGAAGCACGACCGGCTGAAGGCGCTGTTCCAGGCCGGGTTCACGCCCAAGCGCATCGCAGACCACGAGGACGCCATCCGCGCGATCACGGTCCGCGTGCTCGACGGCCTCGAGGGACTCGAGACATGCGACCTGGTGACCGACGTGGCCCAGCCGGTGGTCTCGCGGGTGATCGGCAGCTTCATGGGCATCCCGGAGGAGGACGACGCGATCTGGGCGAGCCTGATGAACGCCGCGCTCGGAGCCGGCGATCCCGACCTGAACCCGCGCGGTATCGAGGGCATCGTCGAGCACGAGATCCCCGAGATCTTCGAGCGCTGCCGGAAGCTGATCGCCGCCCGCCGCGAGCACCCCACCGACGACCTCACGAGCGTGCTCGTGCACGCCGAGGTGGACGGCGAGAAGCTCGAGGAGCACGAGATCGTGATGGGCTTCTTCCTGCTCGTCGCCGCCGGCAACGACAGCACCAAGGCCACGTACTGCAGCGGCATGAAGGCGCTGATGGAGCACCCGGAGGAGCGCCGGCGGCTGCTGGACGACCCGTCGCTAATCCCGAGCGCCGTGGAGGAGTCGCTGCGGATGTTCCCGGCGTTCGCGCACTTCCGCCGCACCGCCACGCGCGACGTGGAGCTGGGCGGGCAGCAGATCCGCGAGGGCGACAAGGTCGTGCTCTGGTACGTGTCGTCGAACCGCGACGAGACCCGCTACGAGGACCCGGACCGCTTCGACGCGGCGCGCAACCCCGAGCACCAGGCCTTCGGCGCGGGCGGCCGCCACTTCTGCCTCGGCGCTGCGCTGGCGCGTCTCGAGCTGCGGATCCTGTTCGAGGAGACGCTGAAGCGCTACCCGCGCATGGAGATGGCCGGCCCCACGGCGGTCGCCGAGTCGCCCTTCATCAACCAGCTGAAGACGCTGCCGGTCCGCCTGAACCCATAACGCCGTTGGCATCGAGCCAGGCGTCGACGACTCTCTTGGGCCAATCACGGCTCACGGAACCGCCGGCGCTGTAGAGCGCGTACAGCGAGCCGACGAGCATGCTGACGCCGAGCTCGATGTCGGCGCCGTCGACGAGCTGACCGTTCTTGCGCGCGGCGCGCAGGATGCGGCGAAGGTTCTGCCGCCGCGGCGCGATCACGTGCTCGCGGAACAGCCGCAGCAGCTCCGGGTTCTCGTGCTCCTCGGCAAGCACCGTGCCGAGCATCGACATCCCGTAGGGGCGAAGCGCGCCCTGCTTGAAGCGGGTGAGCTCCTCCACCAGGTCGCGCCGCACGTCGCCCGATAACGGCGGCCGCGGCGTGCGCAGCCGCATGTGCTCGAGCGCCGCAGTGGCCAGCGCCGCCTTGGACGGGTAGCGCGAGTAGAGCGTGGGCTTGGTGGTGCCGGCCCGCGCGGCCACCGCCTCGACGTTCATGCGCGCGTAACCCGAGCGCGACATCTCGGCGAGGGCGGCGTCGAGC